>DAOLES010000001.1:375652-678260 GCA_035326705.1 Oligoflexia bacterium | reverse complement strand
GGGACGGCCGACTGAATCAAAATTATATTATAAAAAGAATCGCTACTCAAATTAGCAAAACGTAGTGTGTCCCCTGATTTTGATTTATTTCTAACTATACGTGTAGGTATGGATTTAGTGTATTCGTTAAAGAGATGTTTTATGAATTTTTTGGTGCAATTGCAACACAGTTAGAGATTAAAGATATCACTGTTGAATAACATCTAGAATTTTTTTGGTGCTTAATCTTATTTTATAATCCGGATTGATATGACTGTAAGTTATTTTTCCTTTTTGATTGACCAAAAAAACAGCCGGCACAGGTAAGATATGATGTTTTTCACCGCTGGCCTCTTCTAAGTTAATGCCATAGCCAATATATTTTTTATAAGTTTCATCATCTACTCTAAACGCTAGGCCAAATTTTTTTGAAGCAACAGCCTGACTATCTGATAAAAGTGTATATTGGATTGAATTTTTGCTTAGAGTTTTTTTAAGCTGTTCTGGGGTGTCAATGCTAATGGCTACAATTTGATAGCCCTTTTTTAAAATATCTTTTTCAATACTGACTAATTCTGACAAATGCACATTACAATAGGGGCACCAGCCGCCACGGTAAAAAATTAAAACCGTCGGTTTTTCTTGAACAAGCTTGTTCAATTGAACGTCATTGTCGGTGATATCTTTTAAAGTGACTTTTGGAATACTTTGTCCAACTTGTAAAGCTTTTACTTTTTCAGGACTGTCAGGAACAGTCTGTTTTTTTGCATGGGCCAAGGGGGTCATTAAAGCGAAAGCAAGGATGAAAACAGAAAGGTAAACTTTATCAGATACTGTATGTTTCATATAAGAATGAGTAGACGACATTTAAAAAAAGAAGTCAAAAAAAATTACAAGTTAAAAACAATCAATTTTTATTTGTGGTTTATTTAGGTGCAAGACGACTTTTATTGATTTATTGCGTCTGAATAATACGCCGGGCACCGTAACCATAACCATGTTTTTTTGGGGAAGCGATGAGTTTTTATTTGTGCATAGAAACATTGAAACAATAAGAAAGGTGTGAGAAAAAACGGACATGTCTGGTTTAGAAGTTCTATGGAATAAATATGAAGAACCTGTGCAGAGGTATTTTCAACATGCTATAAAATCTACAGCGATTTTAGCCAGTTCAGTTAAGTTAAAGCAAAAAGCGAGAATGAAGCTTAATCCTAATAAACCTCACATTGTGCTGGACTGCAATCAAGTTTTAGAACCAGCTAAGGGGTTTTGCTGGAGTGGTAGATTTAAAATCTGGAGTTTACCGGCAGTTGTTCAAGATCAACTAAAAAACAATCAAGGTTCAATTTGTGTACGTGTGTTAGGAGTTCCCATTATTTATCGAAGCGATTCAAATATTACAAGATCTTCTAGAGGCAGATTGGCGGCAGAGGTAATTTGGTGTCCATCTGCACTTCTATTAAATCCATCTACTATATTTGAAACGTTAGATGAAAATACAATCCAAATAACACAAATTATTGATGATGAAGAAAATTCTCTAACTCTTGAGCTTAGTGAAGATGGTTCGGTCCGTTGTGTGAAAATGCTCAGGTTTGGGAATGAAGGAAGGCAAGATTGGGGTCTTACCCCTTATGGTTTCTCAGTTGAAGAAGAAAAGACGTTTGGAAATTATACAATTCCAACCAAATTTAGGGGAGGTTGGTGGTACGGAACGCCTCAGTTTGTTCATGAGAATGCCAGTGAGTACGAAGTTACTGGTGCAGAGTATCACTTCTAAATGCGCATAAGGAAGAAGAGCCAACTTTCCACTTGTATTCCGATGAACTTAGAGGACAGACTATGTATTGCTAATAAAGAAGTATTATTCTAATTAGAAAACATAGTGTGTCCCTAGATTTCTTACAATTATTTTTTAATTTGGTATAGCAATGAAGCTTAAAATTTTTTAATGAAACTAAAAAAATATTGTATTTACCTTGTTAAGTAATATTTATAATTTGAGATTAACTATGAGCATGCAAAATAAAATGATTCACTCCCCAATTTTCCACATGGGACACTCTCCTATAGAAAAAAAAGCCGGCTGGTTAGAACTTTTTTATGATTTAATTTATGTTGTTAGTTTTATTCAGCTTGGAGCAATGCTTTTAGAAAAAATATCTATAACGCGTTTTGGGCTAACAAGTTTTCTTTTTATTGCGTTTTGGATTTCTTGGACAGGCTACTCTTTTTACTCAAATCGCTATACGTTGGATGATGTTCCTCATCGTTTACTGGTATTCATTCATATGTTTTGTGTAGCGGCAATGACCGTTTTGTTACCAAAAGTTTTTCAAGGAAAACCAGCCCCCTTTGCGTTAATTTTTGCCTTTTCTCAGTTATTAATTGCAGCGATGCATGTTAGGAGCTACATGCAAACTGACTTTGGCCGTCAATATACTCGCTTTTGGGGAGTAGTCTTTTTTTGTTCAGCTTGTTTTTGGGTAATAGGCAGTTTTTTCCAAGGTTTACTTTTTTGGTTCTTCTCAATGTGTGGGCTACTTACAGTGTTGATATCTCCACTCCTTGGAAAGGCAAGAACTCTTGCTTCTGAATTTCCTATTGATTTAGAGCATATACGTGAGCGTTATGGTTTATTGACCATTATAGTTTTGGGAGAATCTTTTGTAAAAGTAGTAGGGGAGTTGTCTCACCATCAAACTGGAATTCACTTGATGTTTCAAGCCTGTTTTGCACTTTTACTCACCTGTGCAGCTTGGTGGATTTATTTTGATGATGTTGCCGATTCAGAAATACGCGAACAACGGTTCTCTATGCCTTTCTGGCTCTTAGGGCATATCCCACTTCAGTTTGGTATTGTATGTATGGGTTTAGGAATTAAAAAAGCAATACTGGCTGACTTTTCTAGTCCATTACCCTTTGCTTATGCAAGTTTACTTACCTTTTCAATAGCCACAGTTCTTTTAGCCAATGGTCTTATTGATACAGTAACAATACGTAAGAACTCAGAAGTTAATAATAATATTAGAGTTTACTTAAGGTTTATTTCTGGATTTATGTTTTTACTGTTAGGTTTAATATCTCAGAAAATTCCAAATGTGGGTCTTTTATGGCTATGTTTAGGCTTGATGCTCTTGCAAATTATTATTGATATTGCGTTTTCTCCGTATAAGCTTTCTAAAGAAGCAATACATCAATCAAAAAATTTAAGTGAAGTAGAACACACAAGTAAACACATACGTAAGCAAACAGAACTTAGGCCAGTAAGAAAAGGTATTCCCAATAGCTTGCGTAATGATTTATATTACGTATTTGTCAATGCCAGTTGGCCAGTGGTTTTTTTATGTATTTTTATACTGTATATTTTAAGCAATGTTGGCTTTGCACTTTTATACATGATTGTTTCATTACCAGAGTCAGGTGAAACGATAGGATTTTTTGAAGCATTTTTCTTCAGCATACAAACAATGACAACGATTGGCTATGGTGTTTTATCACCGCAAGGTTTTTATGCTGACTTGTTGGTTACAGTTGAAGCAGCTTTTGGTTTGATTGGTGTTGCATTAATTACAGGCGCACTTTTTAGTAAAATTTCCAAACCAGCATCTAAGTTACTCTTTAGTGATAAAGTTATAATTTCTAAATTTGATGGTGTTCAATGTTTGTCATTTAGAGTAGGTAACGCCAGAGGCAGTGACTTAGTTGAAGCTAAAGTGAATGTAACATTAGGAGTAGATGAAGTCACAAAAGAGGGTGAACATATGCGAAGATTTTATGATTTGCCATTAAAACGTTCGCGATCATCATATTTTAGTTTAAGTTGGAGCATTTTTCATGAAATTAATGAAAGTTCTCCTTTAAACAAATATAACCCTCAACATAAAGATTTTAGAAGTATAATTGTAACGCTAACGGGTCATGATGGAGCTTATTCTAATACGGTCTTTGCAAGACATGCCTATGTTAAAGATGATATTGTTTACGACAGATATTTTGAAGATATTTTATCTCGCATGACAGATGGAAGAATTATGATTGATTATGATAAATTTCATCAATTAAAAGCATGATTTTTAAGCGTATTTCTATATTTTCTAACTGTAGTTATTAGATAGTTATAGTAACTCTGATAAATATGAAAAACATCTAATTATTTTTGGATGAATATTTCTATAAGTGTCGTAAGTGCTAATTGTTTTTAATGATTAAATTCTATGAGATAGCCCGCTAAATTTCTTTTGATTTATTAGACGCTATGCGCTATTTAGAGTTGTTGACACAGTGAATGAGTTTGTTTGTGTTTTGAAAGGGATATATGAAGTATATTAGATTTAGCACTATTATTCTTGGATTTTCTTTGCTTTTTAACAGCCAATGGGTTTTTGCAGCATCTAAGCCTTTTTTTCATATGAGGGTTTTTGACGTAGGGGCGGGGGCCGCATCCGTTGCAAAAATTCCTATGGGAGTAAATCAAGGTTTTGAGTATGTGGTTACTGATACGGGTAAGTTTAACGATAGTCTTGAAAGTATAGAGGATTTTATTCCGAAAGGATCCACAATTCCTTATGTTTTAATCACACACGGTGATTTAGACCACATTAAGGGAGCTACTGTTTTTGCAGATAGAATTTTTAAAAAAGTAGCGGAATTAACCTTTCAATATATGAAAGAAAATAATAAGAATAACCAACTCAGAAAACATGTTGAGTCAGTCTTAGATGATTCTGGAAAAGCAAAAAGTACACGGTTGACCATTGAATGGTACAAAGAATATCGTAGCAAACTAAATTGGTTATGGGGCTCAAAAAACGATTTAATCAGATACATTAAGTCAAATATGACTTATACGTTTGGTGTTGTGCTAAGAACTGGAGCACCTAAATCTTGGGTAGATGCAGCATACAATGATGAATCCAACACTCCTACCAAAGCATGGTTGACGCTTGAAGAACAAGTGGAGCTGGGACATGATTTAGGTCTTTGGTTTGATTGGAGTATGCGAGACTTTGCCCACATTTTTTATGAAGAAATTGCATCTAAAATGTCAGGTATAGAGTTTGGTCATTTATTGCAAGATCCAAACTGGATCCAACATGATATTTTTAAACCCGTACGCGATTATTTTAAATACATTCCCCCTCAAAGCGCTAATGACTTGGTTCAGAACTTTTTTGATTATTGCTCACCAGTTATTGATAACTGTAATAGATTGTACCCATATCCAATTGGCCAAGTTTTAAAAGTTGGGCCCTATGCTAGTATTGAAATCATCAGTGGTTTTCCAAAGGCTTTAAGTTCATGGGATGATTTAGCAGATAATGAAAAAGTCAATGCCTTAGGCTTGGCAACCTCAATTACAATTTTTGGGAGAACCTTGGTTAACTTTGCAGATGCTGTAGGAGCGCATTTAGATGATTATGCGGCTAACCATCCCATTGCAACAGAACAGTACATCTTAAATTATATTTTATCAAAACCCACTCAGTCCCTTCAAGGCCTGGTCACAGGTGTTTTTGGCTCTCATCATTTCACTAGAGGTGGCAACACCGTTGAATTGCTTGAATTGGTTTATGGAGAAACACCTCAGGATGAGCGACATGCATTTGCACAGGTAGGAGGAGAACATGATCATCCACAATTTCTTGCAGCAAAACGTTTTATAGAAGCTGGTGTTCCTGCAAACAATATTTTAAGAACCAACAGAGGAGGGGTGCAAAAATTTGATGCTAACCAGCCCATTGAAAAAAGTGAATGGTGTGGCGGTCGTGGGCATATCACAGAAGTGCTCGCGCATATTCGTCAAATACATTCAGGACAGTTTGATGAAAGTATTTTTAGAGGATCTGACCCTGATTGTGAAAAGATTAGAGAGGTGATAATTTCTTTAGGCTACAACCAAATTGGTATTGATGATCCAATTAATGACGATGTGATTGATATCTATTTTGAATTCAATGAAGGTGAAGGAGCGGGTCAGTTTATTATTGATTATCAAAATAGCTTGGATGCACAAGGTATAAATCCTTTGAACCCTTTTGGTGATTAAATGACACGGTATTAATTACCAGACAACCAACTGGATTTAATTTTTGTGAAATAGCAAGTTATTCTATGCACTATTAATAAAAAAGTATGTTTTGAGATTAGAAAACATAGTGTGTCCTGTTATGTTAAGAAAATTGCGGGACACTCTATGGTCATTTAATAAAATCATGGTGCACGAAGAGAAAGTTATATTTTATGAAAAGCTAAGGGCTTGAGGGCGTAAGCCCGATCAGTCGAGTGTTTATAAAATATAATTTGCCTAAATATTTTTTAAACCATTATATGTATTCCTAGTTTAGGGTGGTAAGTTTTATTAAAAATACAAAAATCTGTCTCTAGATTTTAAAAAAGAGAACAAGCATTAGATTCTGCAAATCACACTTTAGTAGATACTCTAAGAAACTTTTCTTGTGGTAACTAAATTGGACTTAATTAATTCCGGGGGCAGCAGACTAAATTTGAATTATATAAATTTAAGAATTGCGGTAGATGTCCCTAGAATTACCAGAATTAAATTTAATATAAATTTAATAAAAATTTAACATTATTATTAAACTTATAGTACCATAAAGCTGTGTCTTTCCACCATTACATAAATAAAGCAAAATATTTACGTTTGGGATTAACCCTTGTTGAAATTATGATTGCTGTGGTTATTATCGGTTTATTGGCAGCCGTCACTGTTCCTGCATACTTAGAGTACGTACAAAAATCTAGAGCTACTGAAGGAGCTTTGGCAATTCGTTTTTTCTATGATGCTGAACATGTCTTTGCTTCAAAAAACCAAATATTTGTCAATGACTCAACTCATGGCCAAGTGCCGTGTAGACCCAGTCCAAGATTTGTTAGCATCTGTACAAAAAGTTTGGATGGAAATACAATTAGAGACTACCCTCCCAGCATCAAACGCCCTTTTGTCATATTTCATGATAATAATTATTTTTCTTATAATCCATCCACGAGAGTTTGCACTTTAGATGCATTTTATGGACATCCTCAACTGCTTAATCTCGGAGGTAACGGACCAACTCGATTCAGAGGAACCGAATACTATACCACTTTTCCTACACCTACTTTCTTTTTAGTGCGTGCCCGTCAAGACCAAGCATTGGTTGATCAATACGGGGCATCTTTACCAAACACTTTAATGATTACCGCAATTGCTGACTTAGATGGTGATAACGACGATGACGGAGTATGGTGTGAAGGAGGCGGAGTTGGCTTATCTCCATCAGAATCATACTTTGATATTAAAAACTTACATATCTATGCACGAGGAATGTATATTGATGCTCTTGGTGAAGTTAAAGGAACTGGAATGATCGTTGTTAATGAAAACGATTAAAATTGCGGGATAGACTATCTATTCCTAATCAAGTAATTCCCGCGGTACAGCTACCGAAATTTTTGCATTTATATCATTGTAATTTGTATTCTGTCCTCAGAATTACTTAATCACATATAAACAACAAAGAGAAAAACTGCGCTATCAATATAAAGTGCAAAAGTTAATAATCTTGCGGCAAAAAATTCTGCTGTGCCGAAAACTTTTTTCACGTATGTCACGCAATGTAGAGCGAACAATGGTTTATTTTCAGATTCCTCCCCCAATCAAGTGATGGAAATCAGCACACAAATAGAACTTTAAGGTTTTCAGGTATCGGTTAAATTACGCCCCAATAATGATTCGGCGTGGCGGACGAGCGAATTTTACGCCTTTTTTATATGCGGCTTGATACAACTTATTTTTATGGTCCAAAGATATACAACCATATTGTTGACCGTTTTGAGTGTGTTTTCAATTAAATACCCAGTAAACGCCACTGGGATATACATTGATCCGTGTGAACAATACATTCAGATGAAGAAAGACGCAGAGAAACTGTTGGATCAATGCATAAAAGGTTCGGTAAAAACTGAAAAAGTAACGGATCACCATTTTTGTGCTGTGGAGGTGCGCAATCTCATTACGGCATATCGTGAACTTAGAGCTTGCAGAGCAAGGCATTGAGGTTGTCATGTCTGATTTAGCTTGGATTCAACTTATCGCTTACTTACCGTTCATTTTGTATGGGGTTTGCGATTTATATTTCCGGAAGTGATGTTCAAAACGGAAAATTATTAGGAGATCTATAAAATTATAAATTTTTATGCCATTTTTATATGGATTTTTATAGATTCACAAAATGGAATTTAAACTACTTGGCCTCATTGCAGGCTTGTTGATTTTGTATTTGGTCTACGCCGTTTTTCACCCTGAGAAATTTTGAGGTAGTGAGTATGAATTATTTTTTTGGAATTCAAATTGTTGTGTACATCGCACTCCTTACGTTTCTAGCGCCTCTGTTGGGGAAATACTTTGCAAGGGTTTATCAGGGCAAAGCAACAATACTTACACCTTTATTGGGGGGGGCGGAAAAACTGTCTTACAAGCTTTCTGGGATTGATGCATCAAAAGAAATGACGGCATTTCAATACGGTATGGCCGTTGTGGTTTTCAATGCCTTGGGATTTGCCGTGTTGTTTGTTTTACTAATTTCCCAAAGTCACTTGCCACTCAATCCGCAAGGTCTTCCAAATGTGTCTTGGCCGTTGGCTTTCAATACGGCGATTTCGTTTGTAACAAATACCAATTGGCAAGCTTATTCTGGGGAAGCTAGCCTAAGTTACTTTGTTCAAATGGTGGGGCTGACTGTGCAAAACTTTCTGAGTGCCGCAACAGGTATGGCTGTTCTTGTAGCCTTGAGTCGAGGTATTTCACGTTCATCCATGACTACTATTGGTAACTTTTGGTCGGACTTGGTCAAGTCGATCATTTATATTTTATTTCCTCTTTCTTTGGTATGGGCCGTGGTTTTGATGAGCCAAGGAGTTGTTCAGACCTTTACTCCTTATGTTGAGGCGATTTCCTTAGAAGGTATGAGGCAATTGATTCCTTTGGGGCCGGTAGCATCCCAAATTGCCATTAAACAATTGGGTACAAATGGAGGAGGATTTTTTGGTGTTAACAGTGCACATCCATTTGAAAACCCAACACCGTTTTCAAATTTTGTTGAGTTGCTTGGGATTCTCTTGATCCCGGCTGCGCTTGTGTTTATGTATGGACATCTTTGCGGAGCCAGAAAACATGCGCGAATTATTTATACTGTGATGTTGGGAATTTTTATTTCAGCTCTTGCGATCTCCTTATATGGTGAATTGTCCTATAATCCGACGCTTGGTCTTCAGGCTTCGATGGAAGGGAAAGAAGTTCGTTTCGGTGTTGAAAACAGTGTACTTTGGTCTGTTGCGACCACAGCAGCCTCAAACGGCTCGGTAAATGCCATGCATGACAGCTTATCCCCTCTGTCCGGTGGAGTGAGCATGTTTTTGATCTTATTAGGAGAGATTATCTTTGGTGGTGTAGGAGTTGGCATGTGTGGAATGATTTTTTTTGTGATTTTAACCGTTTTCTTGGCGGGACTTATGGTTGGACGTACACCGGAGTACTTAGGGAAAAAGATTGAAAAACGAGAGATTCAAATGGTGATTTTCGCTATCATCGGCCCAAGCGCGGTGATTCTTCTTGGTACGGGTTTTTCTGCCGTCTTCCCAAATGCATTGCAGAGCTTAAGTAACCAAGGCCCTCATGGTCTTTCGGAATTGTTGTATGCCTTTGCCTCTGCTGCTGGAAACAATGGAAGTGCGTTTGCAGGTCTTAATGCCAACACAACATTTTTCAATATTTGTTTGGGGCTTACGATGTTGGTAGGTCGTTTTATCATTATTATTCCTGCACTGATCATTGGGGGAAGTTTAGTCCAAAAAAAGGTGATTCCATCTTCTGCTGGAACTTTCTCAACTGAAAATGGAACGTTTTCAGTTTTATTGGTGAGTGTTATTATCATCTTAGGGGCACTAACCTTTTTTCCTACCTTGTGTCTTGGCCCTATTGTGGAACATTTATTAATGCTTAGTGGGAGATCTTTTTAATCATGAACTTACACGTTAAAAGTCAAAGTATTTATCAAGAATCCATTGTAGAAGCTTTGAAAAAACTGCTTCCACATAAAATGATTCGGAACCCTGTGATGTTTGTGACCTATGTAGGTGCAATTATAGTAACAGTGTTTACCTTGCTTTCCACTTTTTCAGGATTTTCAGTTCAAATTTCACTTTGGCTTTGGTTTACGGTGTTATTTGCAAATTTTGCAGAAGCACTTGCTGAAAGTCGGGGAAAGGCACAAGCGGCATCGCTTCGACGTAGTCGAAAGGAAGTGATGGCACGACGGCTTGTCAATGACAAGGAAGAAAAAGTTCAAGCAACCCAACTTCAAAACGGAGACTTGGTTTTATGTGAAGCTGGAGATGTCATTCCTTCAGATGGGGAAGTTGTTGAAGGGGTTGCCAGTATTGACGAATCGGCTATCACTGGTGAATCTGCCCCAGTGATTCGCGAAAGTGGAGGGGATCGAAGTGCAGTCACAGGTGGAACAAGAGTTTTAAGTGATCGCATTGTTATGCGTGTTACAGCTACTGCCGGCAACACCTTTTTGGATCGAATGATTCAATTGATTGAGACAGCATCACGTCAAAAAACACCAAATGAAGTTGCGCTCAGCATGCTTTTATCGGGAATTACGATGGTTTTTATTCTTGCGGTCGTTACTCTAAAATTGATGACCGATTATAGTGCCCAAGCCTCTCATCAAGACATTTCCAATATCATCACTGTTCCAAATTTGGTGTCTCTTTTGGTGTGTCTCATCCCCACAACAATTGGAGGTCTTTTAAGTGCCATTGGTATTGCAGGGATGGATCGTTTGATTCGGAAAAACGTTATAGCCAAAAGTGGTCGTGCGGTTGAAGCTGCCGGTGATATTAATGTGCTTCTGATGGATAAAACCGGCACGATTACCTTGGGTAATCGTATGGCGACCCAATTTATCCCTGCGGATCAAGTAGAAGAAAAGGAACTGGCCGAGGCGGCTCAATTGGCTTCCCTATCGGATGAAACGCCTGAAGGGCGGTCCATTGTTGTTTTGGCAAAAAAATGTTTTTCTCTACGTGCTCAAAATATTAGGATGCTTGAAACCCACTTTGTTCCTTTTTCTGCACAAACGCGGATGAGTGGCGTGGACTTAGTTGATAAAAACTCTAAGGAAACACGCAAAATTCGCAAAGGTGCAGTTGATGCTATGGTGTCTTATCTTCAAGCAGAAGGTGCCCAGGTTCCTGAAACCTTGGTCAAGCAAGCTGAACAAGTCAGCAAAAAAGGGGGGACACCGCTTGTTGTATGTGATGGCAAGAAAACACTAGGGATCGTTTATTTAAAGGATATCGTTAAAGGCGGTATACGTGAACGTTTTGCCGAGCTTCGCAAAATGGGAATTATGACGGTGATGATTACGGGAGACAATCCTCTAACGGCTGCATCGATTGCAGCTGAAGCTGGTGTCGATGATTTTATTGCAGAAGCCACGCCGGAAATAAAACTTCAGCGAATTCGCGATGATCAAGCCAAAGGTCATCTAGTTGCTATGACGGGAGATGGCACCAATGATGCTCCTGCGTTAGCACAGGCGGATGTTGGGGTTGCGATGAACACTGGGACACAGGCGGCTCGTGAAGCTGGAAATATGGTGGATCTTGATAGCAATCCAACGAAATTGATTGAAGTGGTCAAAACCGGAAAGCAATTGTTGATGACACGTGGTGCGTTGACAACATTTAGTATCTCCAATGACGTTGCGAAATATTTTGCCATTCTTCCAGCCATGTTAGGCAGCTTGTATGCAGCTCAACCTGGTTATTCAGGACCTCTTTCTTCTTTAAACGTAATGGGTCTTCATTCTCCACAGAGCGCGATCTTGAGTGCAGTCATCTTTAATGCGATTGTGATCGTTTTACTGATTCCACTTGCTCTCAAGGGAATTAGATATCGTCCTGAAAGCTCCTCGAAGGTTCTTCGTCGAAATATGATGCTTTATGGTGTGGGAGGGTTTGTTGTTCCGTTTGTCGGGATCAAAGCTTTAGACTCCCTACTCACATTGTTGGGATTGGTGGGGTAATGATGAGATTATTTTTGCAATGTATTGGATTGTTCTTTTGGTGTACTTTTTTAACTGGAGGAGTATATCCACTGCTTCTTTTAGGCATTGGAAATGTAACTTTTTACGAAAAGACTCATGGGAGCCTTGTGTACCGAGATGACCGAATCGTGGGTTCTTATTTAATTGGCCAATCTTTTCGTGAGAAGCGGTACTTTTGGTCTCGCCCATCCAGTGTTAATTATGATCCGAGTTCATCTGGAGCCTCCAATTTAGGTCCGACCAGTGCGATGTTAAAAACAAATATTAAGGCTAGACAAGAAACATTCGGAACAAACGCACCCATTGAATTTTTAACGGCTTCAGGAAGTGGTCTAGACCCGCATATCAGCCTGCAGGGGGCTATAATCCAGATTCCACGGATAGTTAGGGCTCGAAATTTGGATCGGCAGAAAGAAGAGATGTTGCGGAACCTTGTCCAAAGTAAGGTGGAAGCCCCGGATTTCGGATTTTTGGGAGAAGAGAGAGTGAATGTTTTTAAATTAAACCTTGCTTTAGATCAGCTTTTTTTGGGAAATTGATTCCATGACAATAGAGCGACCAAGGCCGGATGATTTATTGAAGGCAGTTCAGCGAGAAGAACGCCTTTCAAAAACGGGAAAACTCCGCGTATTTTTTGGCATGGCAGCGGGTGTTGGAAAAACATTTGCCATGCTCAAAGCCGCGCACGAAAAGCAAAAAGACGGTACGGATGTAGTCATTGGAGTTATTCATACGCATGGCCGGCCAGAAACAGAAGCTCTTTTAATTGGTTTACCCATCCTTCCACTCAAACGCCTTCGTTATAGGGGCGTTGAAATGGAAGAGTTAGATTTAGACGCTATTCTTTCTCGTAAACCTCAACTTGTGCTCATTGATGAGCTGGCCCATACCAATGTTTCTGGAAGTCGGCATGAAAAGCGTTGGCAAGACATCACCGATATATTAGATGCAGGCATAGATGTTTATACAACGCTCAATGTGCAACATTTGGAAAGTCGTAAAGAGATTGTGGAGTCGATTACTGGGATTACCATTCGAGAAACGGTTCCAGATGTCTTCTTAGAAAAAGCATCTCAAATCGAGTTGGTTGATCTTTCTCCAGAAACGCTTCTGAAGCGATTGAAAGAGGGGAAAGTTTATTTTGCCGATAAAATTGCGCAAGCGTCTAAACACTTTTTCCGGCTTGAAAATCTTGCAGCGCTTCGTGAAATGGCGCTTCGATTTACGGCTGAAAAAGTTGATTACGATCTGTTAAATCTTCGAACTACAACTGCACAGTTTGCCGCATGGAGGACAACTGAGCGCTTGATGGTGGCTGTAAGTTTTAGCCCGCATTCTGAACCCTTGATTCGAGCCACGAGGAGACTTGCTTTTAGTCAAGAAGCTTCTTGGATTGCAGTGTATGTGGATACGGGGAGAAGCTTAAATGAAGAAGACCGAGAAACATTAAAAAAGAACATTGCTCTTGCCCGAGAATTGGGTGCGGAAGTTATTACATTACGCGATCCCGATTTACCCAAAGCATTAATTGAAATTGCTCGTAGGAGAAATGTGACTCAAATTGTGATGGGGCGTCCAGTGCGACATTGGTTTGAGCGCTTTATTCGGGGGGCAAGTCTTCTTGATCGTTTGGTCAAAGAATCGGGCGATATTGATATTCATATTATTCGACAGCGTATTCAAGTGACTCGAAAATTTAAATTTCGTTCTTTTATAGAATCCGAAACCCAAGCATGGGACTATGTGACCTCATTTTGGATTGTGATAGCGGTAAGTGTTGTGACCGCTTTAGTTAAACCTTGGATTGGGTATCAAGCAACGGGATTTATCTTTTTACTTGGGGTGTTAGGTACGGGTCTTAAATATACACATGGTCCGGTCATTTTTTCAGCCTTCCTTTCAGCCCTTGTATGGGACTTCTTTTTTATTCCACCTTTTGGAACGCTTTATATTAGGGAACCAGAAGATATTTTCATGTGTGTTTTGCTTTTTGTATCAGCCATGGTGACTGGGTTTTTTATGTCTCGTATTCGCAAGACAGAACGAATGTTAAGACGAAGAGAGGAAGTTACGGCATCACTCTATCGAATTGCAAGAGATGCTGCGTCTGAACCGAGTCATGCTTTTTATCTTCCTTTGGTATCACAGTCGATAGGTGAACTTCTTGATGGAACTTGTTCTTTCTTTATAAAAAATAGTAAGGGACAGCTTACTCCATTCAATAAGGTATCTAAAAACATCCAATTGAATCCAAAAGAATTTGCTGTGGCGCAATGGACATTTGACCATAACCAACCCGCAGGATGGTCAACAAGTACATTGAGTGGGTCCAAAAGCCTGTATGTACCGATGAAAGGACCCCAAGAAATGATTGGCGTCCTTGTGTTTATGCCTGCATCTACCAAATTTCTTTTATTAGAAGAAGAAAATTTTCTTCATGCTGTGGCCCGGCAGCTTGCGGTATCTATTGAGCGAGAAACTTTTGAAGAACAGGCGCGGCGAACTCAAAAATTAGAAGAGTCAGAATTGCTCTATCAAACTATTCTTAATACCGTGTCACATGAAGTGAAGACTCCGCTTACGACACTTGTTGGATCAGTTGAGGCATTGCGAAATAAAAAAACCTCGTCTACAAAAGAAAAGCAAGAGAGGTTAATGGATGATCTTGAAGAGGCATCAGGGCGACTGACGCGTGTTGTTGAAAACCTTTTGAATATGTCTCGCTTAAGTGCAGGGCAATTATCGCTCCGAATCGACACGCAAGACCCCAATGATCTTGTGCGCAGTGCTATTAAGAGGGAGAAGAAAGCGTTGAGTCATCACCAATTACACTTGCAATTAGATGAATCGATTCCGATGGTCGATATTGATTATGGTTTAATGGAGCATGCATTTGAAAACATATTGCAGAATGCAATTACGTATTCACCCAAAGGGACAAAAATAACAGTATCTACTCGTTCAGAAGAAAACAAAGTGATAATCTGTGTGTCCGATGAAGGGCCTGGAATACCTGAAGAACATATCGATCATATTTTTGATAAATTTTTCAGAATTCCGGGGTCCATTCCAGGTGGAACAGGTTTAGGTTTGTCCGTCGTCAAAGGAATTGTAAATGCCAATGGAGGATATGTTCATATTCATAATAGGCTTGAGGGAGGAATCAGTGTTCAAATGGTTCTTCCCGCTCATGAGATCTTAGAACAACAGGTAGAGGTGTCTTGATGAACAGAGTCCGAATCTTGATTGTAGACGACGAAGCGAGCATTCGTCATTTGTTAAAAGAACATCTTGAAAGCAATGGGTTTGAAGTGAAGGAGGCAAAAGATGGTAAAGAAGGACTTTGCGAAGCTATCGCATTTCGGCCTGAATTGATTCTTCTTGATCTTCAGATGCCTTACGTAGATGGACTAACCATGCTTCGAGAGCTTCGAGCCTGGAGCCAGGTTCCGGTGTTGATATTGACTGTAAAAGACCAAGATGTTGAAAAAGTTACACTCTTAGATGCGGGTGCAGATGATTATGTGACAAAGCCTTTTAGTACACCTGAACTCTTAGCTCGAATTCGAGTGGCGCTTCGACATGCGCGTGGAAACATGGAAGGACCAATTTTTTGTAATGGACCGCTTGAAGTTGATTTGGAAGGTCATATCGTGAAAATGGAGGGAAAAGAAATACACCTTACCTCTACGGAATTTGATGTGCTTCGCATTCTGTGTTTAAACGCTGGAAAAGTTGTTACACAACGTTGTTTACTAAGAGATATATGGGGTCCAAATTTGGTGGAACATACGCAATACCTTCGAGTGTATATTCGGCAACTTCGGCAAAAACTAAAGTGGAATAATGATAAATACGGTGAGCTCATTGCGACGGAACCAAATGTCGGTTACCGATTGCGATTGATCGATTAATTCTGTTTGGTTAGGTTTGGAGGTTAGGTGCCAGGCGTATAATTCAGATACGATGTATAATTGAGTAGAGTAGATAAAACCTGAAGTAAAAATTGTTATTTTGATATTTTTTTTAGATGGTGTCGATAACGATTCCACATAGATAGAATGAGAAAGTCATCGGGTACGTTAACTTTTTTGTTCAAAGGGTAGAATATAGCGCATACAGATAATTTAACTCGATGGCAACACGAACATACTTTTGGAACAGAGGTTCGAACTCAAGGAGAATACGGAACTTTATTTGTCAGTTGAATAAAAGTTGATTTAATTGTTAAAAAATTTAAAACTGGTTTAAAACATAATTTTTATCATTAATCATTCGTTTGGACATCATGAATAGACCGGAAACTCAAAGTAAGTTACAGAATCTAAAGCATGTCTCTTTTGTATCACTGCAAAATATAAAGCGACATGAAGGTGGTTTAACCTCTTCTGAAGTTCTAGCGCAAAGAGCTCGTTTTGGTGCAAATGATATTGTCAAAATTTCCGGTAACAAATGGCTAGAGTTGGCCGCAGAAACCGTAAAAGACCCGATGATTTGGTTTCTTGTGGGGGTTGGTACGGTGTTTATAATGGTAAACAATTTATCCGATGCGATCACCTTATTTGTAGCCATTATTCCGTTGGTGTTTATGGATGCGTTTCTACATTGGAGAACTCAGGCTTCGACTTCGGACTTAAGGAAGCAACTGAGCTCTAAAGTTGAAGTCATTCGAGAATCGAAGAAAGTAGAGATTGATTCACTTGATCTAGTTCCTGGGGATATTGTCGTTGTGCATGAAGGTTTATTTTTACCTGCAGATGGTATCTTTGAACATACTCAGAATATTCAGGTAGACGAATCCGCTCTGACTGGAGAAGCTTTTCCCATTCCAAAAACCCCGGCTTTTTTTGACCCTTTTTCTCTATCGTCTATGAAAGTTCAAAAGATTTCATCAGAACATTTGGCGTATGCAGGTACAAAAGTACTCACAGGGCAGGGTGTGTTTCGAGTGTTGTGGACCGGCAAGCAAACATCCTATGGTGAGATTGTTCAGTCAATTTCATATATGCCATCAGATCGAACTCCTTTTCAAAAGTCAATTTCCAAGCTCGTACAAATTCTTACATATGCGGCAGTTATTTTTTGTATTTTGCTGGCAACGATCCGCATTTATCAAGGGTATAGCTGGCTTGATGCGTTGTTAAGTGCAGCTACGCTCGCTGTAGCTGCAATTCCAGAAGAGTTCCCCGTCGTGTTCACTTTTTTTTTGAGTGTAGGAGTTTACCGGCTTGCCAAGCACAATGTATTGGTGAGACGGGCAGTGAGTGTTGAAAATATTGGTCGGGTTACGCAAGTATGTACCGATAAGACAGGTACAATTACTTTAGGAAATTTAAGCCTGACGCATATTGATCCAAAAATTAATTTGTCAGAAAATGATTTAGTTACAATGGCATCTTTTGCATCATCTTCTGACTTTGACCCAATTGATATTGCAATTCGCCGAGCTAACAAAAAAGAAAAAAGTACTGGTGAAGAAAAGGTGAAAACCGTTCCTTTTACTGAGGACAGAAAACGTGAAACCGTTTTTGTCAAAGGGGCAAATGGTCAATATATAGTTTATAGCAAGGGTTCTCCAGAAGTTCTACTAAGTATCTCAAAAATGTCGGAAATAGAGCGAAAAGAGTGGGAGCAAAAAATAACTCATTGGGCAAAGAGTGGACATAAGGTTCTGGGATGTGCTCAAAAGCAGATTGCGTCCATTGACGAAAATGATGAGCCAGAATCTAATTTTGAGTTTTGTGGACTCTTAGCTTTTGAGGATCCACCCAGACCTGGAGTAGCTGAAGCGATGAATTATTGTCGGAAAAGTGGAATCCATATTTTAATGATTACGGGAGATCATCCAGATACGGCAATAGCTATCGCAAAGGACTCAAAACTGGTGATTGGCGAACCTCGTATTATTTCTGCATGGGAAGAGCCAGAAAAATTTGAAGAAGATTGGATTTATAGCAATGCTCGTTTTCTTAGAGAACTAGATATAGTTGCTCGTTGCACACCGATGCAAAAAATGAGAATTGTAAAAGCGTTAAAGGGACTTGGGGAGTTGGTGGCTGTAACGGGAGATGGAATTAACGATGTGCCTGCACTCAAATCTGCCGATATTGGAATTGCGATGGGAGCAAGGGGTACAAAAAGTGCCAGAGAGGTTTCGTCGATTATATTAACGGATGACAATTTTAGTACCATCATTAATGCAATTCGAGAGGGGAGACAACTCTATCTAAATTTGAAAACAAGTTTTACTTACCTGCTTTTAATCCATATCCCACTCGTTTTAACAGCAGCATTGATTCCGTTGGGGGGGTATCCCCTTTTGTACCTTCCTATTCATATTGTATGGCTAGAATTGATTATTCATCCAACTGCACTTTTTGCATTTCAATTTAAAACAGATAGCAATCGAGAAAAACACGTTCATCAAAACACTTTTTTTTCTGTCAACGAGGTGTTGTGGATCTCCTTTTTTGGTCTAGTTGTTACTATTATTTTAGGGTTAAGTTTTTTCTTTGGCTTGAACGAAGGTTTGGGTTTGGATCATGCTCGAGCTAAAGCAATGGCTATACTGACTATGTGGAGCGTAGGGATAACCATATTTTTTACCGGTTTTCGCTCAAGAGTTGCGAATATTTTGTCTTTGGGAATAGTTGTGATTTCGATGTTAATCATTCAAAGTTCTAAGTTTTTTCCATCACTTCACTTGCTTCCTTTGAACTGGGTAGATTGGTTAGAAATCCTAAGTTTTGTTGGGGGGGTATTGCTTATGTTTAAGGTCAAAAAAATTAGATCAATATTTTGAAGCAATTATATAATAAACGCGCTAGACGTCTGGAATCTTGAGACACACTATGTACTCTTAACAAAGAAATGTTATTTTCATTAGGAAAACGTAGTGCGTCCCCAAATTTTTAAAGTAATTTTTTTAAAATAAGTTTTTAGATATCGTTCCCAAAATTAAAATCGGGAGCTTTTACACTAAACTTCTAGCTGGTTAAACTCATGCTATTATTTTAAAATCAATATCTTTGAAGATTTAAAAAACGGAATTACAACTTGAAAAACGAACATAATAAAAAACAGAAAACCAGATATCAAGCAAGGCAATAAAAAGCCTCTAAATTCAAATTGCTGGAAAACAGGAACCCCAGCGAGTGAGCCAATTACAAAAAACAAAATAATCCCTGAGCGCATGAGGTTGGCTTTGCCTTCATCATTAATATCACTTATCCGCTTCCTATTGATTATTCTTACAAGTCCTATCCCAAGATCAGTTGTAATACCCGTCAAATGCGTCGTACGTACTACTGATTTAGAAACCAAAGATACTGCCCCATTTTGAATTCCACAAATAAAACACAACAGAACAACCAGGCTATATCCATTGATGCTTTCAGGAGTATGACCGAATTCTCCAAAAAAGTCGTTAAATCCCCCAACAGTGACCAATAATGATAAAAAAAACATCAAACCAAAAACCCAGTAGTATTTAGGCTTTTTTTTTAATTTAATTCTTAAATCAATCAAAACTCCACTAATCATTGCTCCAAAGAGAAAAGCAACCGGTATTAATACTAAACCTAAAAATCGAAACGTATTTCCCATCTCGATCTGGACACTTGCTGCTGTAGCAAAACCGGTGACATGTGAAATAAAAGTATTTGCTGCTAAAAAGCCGCCAACATTTAGTAGTCCAGCCTGAAGTGCCATAATAAACCATATCATCATATTGCTCCGGCTATATGTAGAGATAGTTTCATTTCCAAAAATCATATAGAATAGTTTATTACACTTGTGTAAAGGGTCAACAGATATATTTTAATAGCTTCAGTTTGAGCATGCAAATTAAACGAACAAATTAAAGAAAGCGTAATAATTTTTTTTTACCAGGCCATCTAGTAATATGATCAAACACAACGCGTTAAAAATAAGCCATTTTAAACAAAATATTAAAAAAGTATTTTAGTAGCTCAGTAGATTAAAAGTAAACCAGTACTTTTATACGACTAGATTTTTTATTGTTTGCTAAAGCATAGATATGGTGAAAAAATATCTGTGTGAATAAGTTTTTTCTGGGCATACTATTAGCTTAGCAAGTAGTATATCTAAAACTCCGCAAAGTGACTGAGTATTTTTACCGGTTACTTTTAGTAGTATACGCAATGAGAAAGATGAATAAATGACGGCGATTTCTACAATAGCACTACTGATCATTTCAAACCTTTTTATGACATACGCTTGGTATGGACATTTAAAAAACATGAATACCATGCCTCTTATCGTTACCATTCTTGTGAGCTGGGGGATTGCTTTTTTTGAATATTGTTTTCAGGTTCCCGCTAATCGTATTGGTTTTGGTTATTTTACACTACCACAACTCAAGATTATTCAAGAAGTCATTACTCTTATAGTATTTGTAGGGTTTGCGATATTTTATATGGGAGTCAAACCAAGCCTGAACTTATTGTGGGCAAGTTTATGTTTGGTAGGTGCTGTTTATTTTATTTTTAGAGATGGTTTTTAAATGGGTAGAAACTTTTGATATGAAAACAGATCTTGCCAGTTACCAGTTACTTTAATCTTGTGAGTTTGATTGATACAGATCTTGTATCTTAAATCTGAAAAAGTGTCTGATATTTTTTACATTATATAGAAAGTTAATTTTAGTTTGAAGTCTCTTCTGTTTTTCTAAAATCAAATGGAAGCATGACTAAACTTCCGTTTCGGTTGATATGAGATGAATAACTTGGGCTATCACTGGCATAACTTTTATGGTCCATGGTGATTGACCAGGTTCCAATAAAATAAGGGACATGAACGATGGCTTCTTTAGGCCATGTGCGGGGATATAAGACAAACTTTGCATTTAAAGTACTTTTTTCACCGGGTGTTAGACCGTTGGGACCAAGTGCAGCCATACTTTCTTGGGAAGATAGACGTACTTGGGTTTCTATAAAACGTCGCTTTTTTAGCCATTCCCATTCTTTGTCAATATGTAAATATTTTTTAGCAATGCCCGCAAAGTCTCTGCTCATAAAATATCGTTGTGTTGCTGCATAGACTAGGGGATATTCATTTAAATCCATTGACAGTTGTATGGTTCCGCTAGTATCCCAACTGCCTTGCAGAAGAAGTTTATCTTCAATGGTTTGAATCTCATGATCAACTGTTTGAAGTTTGGGACTTAAAAAAGAGCAGCTGACTTGCCCTGTGCTGTCCGTACAATCAACAAAAGCATAATATAAACTTGAATTAAGTCTTTTCAGGTCTTCAGATAAACTGTTAACAGTGCTTCTGTCTGTTTTCATTACAATGATGTAAGACCCAGTAAAAGATTGGTTTGTAGTCTGGCCTTGAACAGTGAAAAAATACAACTGGATAATAAAAGAAGTCCAAAGGATCAATTTTATAGGGTATTTATGATGAGGCTTGGCTTGCCGCATAATATGTTTTAACAAAAGTAGACTGAAAAGTCACTAGGTATCTAAGCCGGTAAAAAGTACCTTGGTAAAAAAGCACCCTGTTACTTTGGGGTAACAAGTAAGACGCTTTCTAAATTGAAATCGTGAAGCATATTGTGCGTCCTTAGGTTATAAATTTTAAAAGCTTGCTTTTTAACCTTATTCAAGATAGGTGAAAAAAAAGTATATAAAATTTCTTATAAAAAGTAAGCGTTGCAAAAGCAACATATCCTAGGTCCCTAGGCTATCTAAAAGATCTTCTCTAAAAACTGTCGGTCCAAAGCATTAAATAAGATTTGATTGAACTGTTCGTATTCAGTTCTCTTTATGTGCGTTTGTATGAATTAACTTTTTATAAAGGAAAAAAATGAAAACATTTCAAGAAATGGGCTTATCAGAAGCTCTTTTATCAACATTAAAAGATATACAATTTACTATACCAACACCTATACAAAGCAAAGCGATACCATTGGCTTTACAAGGAAAAGATATTTTAGGATCAGCTCAAACAGGAACCGGGAAAACTGGAGCATTTGGTATACCTTTGGTATCAAAATTATTATCTAGCTCTAGAGGGAAAGCACTTGTTATAACTCCAACAAGAGAGCTGGCTTCTCAAGTTATGAGTCAACTAAAGCTGATGTTGGGTAATAACTCAAATATAAAGTCAGCTTTATTAATTGGTGGAGAATCTTTACCAAAACAAGAACGTCAAATACAAAGTCGCCCTAGAATTATTGTGGGAACTCCTGGGAGAATTAATGATCACCTAAGTCGTGGGGTATTAATGCTGCATGATGCAGATTTCTTAGTGTTGGATGAAACAGATCGTATGCTTGATATGGGCTTTGCATGCCAAATAGATAATATAATGAAGTACATGACAGGTAAACGTCAAACATTATTATTTTCCGCGACGCTTCCAAAAAATATTATCAATATTGCAAGAAAATACCAAAATAACGCTGAGTATATAGCAGTTAATCATACCTCAACTCCTGCAACAAAAGTGAAGCAAGATCTTTTGCGTATTAGTCAATCTGAAAAATACTTAAAATTGCTTGATCAACTTGATAAAAGACAAGGCTCAATTGTAATTTTTGTAAAAACAAAATATGGTACAGAAAAAATGGCAGAAAAGCTATCAAAGATGGGGTTTAGTGCAGACGCTATACATGGTAATTTAAATCAAAATAAGCGTGATAGAGTGATATCTGCTTTTAGAGATAAAAAATACCGTATCCTTGTAGCTACAGATATTGCTGCGCGTGGACTAGATATCCCTCATATTGAACATGTTATCAATTATGATCTTCCACAATGTGCAGAAGACTATATTCATAGGATTGGACGAACAGCTAGAGCAGGAGCAACAGGTTCTGCTTTAAATTTAGTTTCACCAGAGGACAGAAAGAAGTGGAATGCAATTTATCGACTTTTGAATCAAAACGAAGCTAATAGTTCACAGTATAGTAATTTTGAGAACAATAGACTGAATTAGAAAGTATAGGTCTAGATGTATAATTTTAGATGTGTCTCAGAATGTTGAAGGATTGCATTTAAAAATACATCTAGCACTTTTATAAGCATGGCGCTTATGCATAGAACTAAGTTTCTTATTCTTTAAAAGCAGCTACTAGTTTAATGGTGTTTTTGGCATTTTTTAAATTTTTAACTTGTTCTATATAGCTAATTTGTAGGTCTTCGACACTTTTTATTTCAGATATTAAACTATTATATCCAGCTAAATCTTTTTCAATTTGGGCTTGAATGAGTTTCCCAAAATAATCATTATAACGATTATCATTAAATTTAAAATAGTTTCTAAATGCTTCTTCAATAGAAGTATGAGTTGCAACATTTTAGGATTTTCCTGAAATTGACAGATTACAATCATTACTTTTAAGTTTTTATAAATAAATTCATTTAAAAAAATAAAAAATACCACATTGTTTTTGAGGGGGTTGTTTGTGATGGATTGTTGTAAAGACAGCTTTTTTAAATTTGTATTAGAAAATAGTGTTTTTCAAGAAAATAAATTAACCTGTTAAAATGAAAACTCCAAACAAACGAGTGTTTTTTGATTATTTACCAAAGGGTTATTTTTTAGATCTAGATGATAAAGCTGATTTGTTTAGTTATTTAAAGAATAAGAAATGGTTTAAAGCTGAAGAGCAAGTTACAGATGTTGAAAAAGCGGGTGAAGGCAATATGAATTGCACCATGCGTATTCAAACCACAAAAAAGTCATATATATTAAAACAAGCACGACCTTGGGTTGAGAAATTTCCTGAAATAAAAGCTCCCATACAAAGAAATTATGTTGAAAAAGCATTTTATGATCAAGTTGCACAAAATGAGCTTTTAGCGGCACAAATGCCAAAAGTATTGCACGATGATAAAGATTCATGTCTTTTGCTTATGGAAGACTTGGGTAAAGGGACAGATTATGCAGATCTTTATAAAGGTAAAAAAATTACAGATCAAGAAATTGAGCAGCTGTTTTATATCTTACAACATTTACATGAATTAGAAGTAGAAGATAATACTGTTTTTTTAAATGAAAAAATGCGTCAATTAAATCATGCTCATATGTTTATTATTCCATTTCAAGATAATAATGGTCTTGATTTAGATGAAATAACGCCTGGTTTAGAAAGTGTTAAATCTAAAGTTATAACAGACAAATTACTTTTAAAAAATATTAATGATTTAGGGCAGCGTTACTTAACTTCTAATACAGGTAGTTTGCTGCATGGTGATTTTTACCCAGGTAGCTGGTTACAAACCAGCTCTGGTATAAAAGTTTTAGATCCTGAGTTTTGTTTTTTGGGAGAAAAAGAGTTTGACTATGGCATAATGTATGCCCACTTAATTGTTGCAGATCAAGATGTAAGCTTATTTAAAACAATCAGCAATAGAATAAATATGTCTACTTTATTAAATTATGCTGGAGTTGAAATTTTAAGACGTTTACTAGGTTACGCACAACTTCCAATTCAATTAGACTTGAAACAAAAAGAACAACTGATTCAGCAAGCCATAACCTTGTTAAATTGCGCTAAAGATTAGTCACAATATAGAAAGCTTTGATGAAATTTTATCTAGTTGGCATTTTTTTAGTTTTTTCATGCGCGTGTGCTCAAGTTCAAAAAATTTGGATTGATACAGATGTTGCAATGTATGACAATAAGCTTTTACAATACTTTCATGATGTGGATGATATTCTGGCTTTACTTCATATAGTTCATGTGCCTAATATGAAAATAGAAGGTATAGCAACACTTTATGGTAATGCGGGACACCACAGAGCTTTTAAGTCAGCGCTTAAAGTTGTAAGTGAGCAAAATAAAAACATACCTATTTATTCTGGAGCAAAACGTTCAAGATACTTTAAAGAAACTGAGGCACAAATAGCATTGATTGAAAGCTTAGAGAAAAATGATGACCTAATCATTATTGCACTAGGGCCTTTAACCAATATTGCTTCAGTTATTCTCAAGAGACCTGATTTGATACCTAAAATCAAAAACCTCATTTTAGTTGGCGGAAGAAGAAGTGAAAAATTCTGGAAGTTTAAAATTGGTCCAAAATATATTCCTGATGCAAATATTGCGCATGATATATTTTCTAGTGATCTCGTTCTAAAGCTTTTAAAAAAAATAACAATTGTACCTTTTGAATTGGCAAGGCAAATGTTTTTTGATCAATACGATATGGAACGTTTAGGAAACATTAATGAAAAAATGTATGAAGTGAGGAGACAAATCAATCCTTGGTTTCAATTATGGAAATTTGTAGGTGAAGAGGGATTTAATCCATTTGACTTGTTTGCTGTGGGTTATGTATCTCATCCACATCTTTTTGATTGTTATGGAGTGGAGCAATACCGTTTGAATCAACTGAAACTAGGAATGAAAAAGAAAGATATTTTAGAAGTGATAGAGTTAAAACAGTCTAAATATGCTCGCATACAGTATTGTATTAATATTGATCAAGATTTTAAGTATGCATTTTTTGAAAATTTAGAAAATAGCAATGGGCAAGGCTTAGTTTTAGATGAAGATAACCTAGAAAACACTGTTAGAGATTAAATAACATTCAATAGATAAAGGACTAGTTTATTACCATGAAAACCATAGCGCTTAATATTGGGTTAGTGACCATAATCGTTCTGAGTCCAGTTTGGGCAAAGCAAATATCTTTAAGTTTTGATGATGCGCCTAGAGGAGATGGATACTATTATACGGGCAAAGAAAGATCACGGGCTTTGGTGAAATCTTTAAAAAAAGCAGATGTGCCACAAGTTATATTTTATGCAAACCCAAAGCATGCAGTGGTTAAACACAATCTAAAGCGTTTAAAATATTATAAAAAATCTGGACATTTGATTGGCAACCACACTTGGCAACATTTATCTGCCAATCAACAAACAGTAGATGAATTTATTAAAGAGGTTGAACGTGCAGATGTTTTTTTAAAAAAACATAATTTGCTTTCACCTTATTTTAGATTTCCTTACTTAAGAAGAGGGGATACGCTTGATAAAGTAAGGGAAATTCGTGAAGGGCTTATAAGCATGGGCTATGAAGATGGCTACGTAACAATTGATAATTATGACTGGTATATGGAGGCATTGTTTCAAAAAGCTTTAAAACAAAAGCGCGATATTAATATGGAGAATATGAAAAAATTTTATGTGGAAATATTAATGAAAAGTATTCGCTTTTATGATGCTTTGGCTGTTGAGATTTTAGGAAGATCACCTAAACACGTTTTGTTATTGCATGAAAATGATTTAGCGGCATTATTTATAGGAGATTTGGTTGAACAATTGCGTAAAGAATCTTGGGAAATTATTGAACCAATAAAAAGTTATGATGATCAAGATTTAAAAATATATCCAGATGTACTTTATCATGGGCAAGGTAGAGTGGCGTCCATAGCCAAACTAAAAAAATACAAAGGTCCAATCAATTCAGGCTACGAAGATGAAAAGATATTAGATGACCTATTTGATGAATACAAAATAATCAATTAACCCAAGTTATCAATAGTCTTTTTAGTTAATTTTTCTAAATTTTGATAATCGTTTAGGAACGTTTTTATCCTGTCAGGATAAATTTTACTTTCATTCATCTTATGTTCATTTTGATTCGCTAGATACGAGCTATGAAGTGTTGGCAATATAAATAAAAATGCCAAAGCTATACAATTAAAATTTAAAATAGGAGAAATGAGATGAAAAATAAAATTAAGTATTCTAGCATATTTGCTTTAGTGATGTTGCTTGCAGTTACATCTGTACAAGCAAAATCGAGTCAAAACATTGAGAATATGTCTGTTGAACAGATTCAGGAAAAAGTTTTTGGAATAGAAACAGTATCTAATTTAACAGAGTACTATTCACAAGAACAAATTAATACATTTGCCAAACAGTACAAGGAAATTGCAGCAAATTTACCTCAGAAAGACTCAACAAAAGTTAAGTTTTTTTTCTGTGGTGATGTAATGGCGTTTCTTACTGTTATGGGTGGACAAGGTTATGCCTGTGTTGGCCCGGAAGCAGATTTATACTCTCTAGGTGGAGCTCAAGTTGGTTTTGGATTTGAACTTTCAGCGGGTTTAAGTTTAATGGTTTACTGGGGTGATGAAAACTTTATTGGAGATTATGATGGTGGCCGTTTTGGTTACTCAAATTATGTGGGTGGACAAGCACTTTGGGCTAATCAAGTATCTGATGAAGTTAATACAAAAGATCCAAGAGGGTTTATTGTCCTTGCAGGAGCAAGACTTGGCTATGGCGGAACTTTATCCGGATCAATGCCAATAGTGCAAGGTACAGAAGGACCCTTGTTTAGTTTAGATTATTTATAAAAGTCATAACAATAGAGGCAGGAGACTGCCTCTATATGTTTTATAATAAAAAACTTATTTGAATTATGGATTGCAAAGTGTGTTGATAGAGTTTAATAAATTATAATCACTAAACCTTAACTTATGCTCTAAACAACCTAAAACAAAGTTTTTGTGCTGTTTCAATTAGGGTTTCTTCCAAATGACTGCTTTTTGAAAACAAGTAATTTACATGGTGTCCCCATAAAATATTATAAGTACCTTCATCTTTTTGAATAGTGTTGTTTGGAGGTGATGGAATAAGTATACTAAAGTGATTTTTTCCTGGAGCATAAGTTCCAGGTTTTATATTGTCTTCGCTTTCATCAAGTATTAAACGCGACATGAGTTTATCTTTCCAGTAATGTCCGCCACTCTTTTTTGACTCTATTGGTTTAGAACTATAATAATTATAAAGTGAAATTACTTGTTTGTTTCTGCTTCTAGCTGGTTTACACGTAATATACTCAATTATAGATACAAAGTGTTTATCCTTTTCACTCATTGATGTAGCATCTAGGAATTCTTTATTATACCTTTGTGAGCCAATGGCTAAAAAACCAATAATATACTCGTTATCAGGTATGCCTATGCTTGGTCTAAATTCTAGTGTGGTTTGAGGAAAAATAATAGCAAAAAGCCTTTCTTGTTTTGGGTCATCACCTTGATAAGCAAAAGCCTTGCTTAAATCACCATAAATTAAAATATTACTTACTTTATCTTCTTGCTCAGTTGAGACTTGTGCATAGGATAAACCTTTAATACTCAAAATAAGTATAAGTAAAACCTTATTCAACCAATTATTTGTCATAAAATATCCTTTATTTTTATTGTATACGCTTGGGGATCTTATATTGATTAGCAAATATTGCCGTATAATCAAATACTTTTTAATGTAGGATACATGGCTTCTGGTTATACACAATAACTTCTGCTTGCTAAGCTTTCAATTGTTTTAAAAAAATGATAATGAAGCGCCGTGTCTAAGGCTGGTTTAAAGTTAATCGTTTTATCAATATGCATGGGTGTAAGCCTATTATGGGCAGATAATTTGAGGAATATACTGCAAACGAGTTTGCCAAAGCTTCAAAATTATTCGAATTTGACAGATAAAAAAATAAAAAATGATGTAACAACTGTGGTTGTGTTTTTATCAAGTCGATGTCCATGTTCTCATGGGCATATCAGTGTGCTGAACACATTGGCACAAGATTTTAGTTCAGTTCAATTTTTAGGAGTTCATTCCAATCAAGATGAAAATGACACGCAAGATGCGCTGTATTTTAAAAATTTAAATCTTTCATTCCCAGTGTTTAGAGATGAAAACGCTAAATTAGCCAATGAATTTGGAGCCTTAAAAACACCCCATGTTTTTGTGTTGAATAAGAGCGGTGGTCTGGTCTATGAAGGTGGGGTAGATGACAGTTTAATGCCAGATACCGCAAAAAAACACTATCTTAGAGATACTTTAACATTGATTGAGAACGGCCAAAACCCTAAAACTCAACGTACCCGTACTTTGGGTTGTGAAATAAGCAGATGAGACAAAAAGTACAGTATGGGTTATTGTTTATTGTTTTACTAATATGCAGCGCTTGTCAACAATCGCCAATTTTTAATCAACAAAGCCCACCCACAGTGAAAGATACCCCGGTAAGAGATAGCCAAGCAAGTATGCGCCAGGAACCTTGTTCTTTTTACTTGGCTAAAGAGAACATGTGTCTTAGCCTTGACTGGTCACCTTTTTTAAAACCGTATCAAAAAATTACTGCTAAGATTCAGGTTCATCCTAAAGATGAGCCGGATGACTTGGTGAACCCGGAAGGGGAAGTATGTCTGTTTCTGTATATGCGCTCTATGGGTCATGGTTTGGCAAAAGCTCCAGAATTTTCTGAGGTTTCGGACGGAAATTTTGAATTTAAAAATATTATTATCCCTATGAAGGGTGAATGGGACCTGTACCTTGGCTTGTTGGAAAGTAGAGATGCCTGTGAGAGTACCTCACTTAAACCTGCCGATCATCACTGGCTTGATGTTGTTTATGAAAAGATTGAAATTCGATAATTACCAAAGATTTTTTACCATTTACCTGATTTTAACCTCTTGTCTTTGGACATCTTCACGTCTACTTGCTGCGCCTTGTTGTGGAGGCAATGGTTCCTCCATTTCTCTTATAACTGGGGATGAAAAGTCTGTTTTTAGGTTTCATTTTTCGCACTCTGCTGTTGTTATGGATGCATCTCCTGATGGAAGATACTATCCACGTTATTCAGATGATATTGATCTTAGAAACACAAGTGTGATTGAAGGCGGAAGAATTGTGCACGATCGATGGCAAGTCAGATTCCTACTCCCCTTAATTTATCAATACAGACAAGTTATAGGCTCCAAAGAAATTGAGTTTGGTCTAGGGGATTTAGTTTTAGGTGGGGGCTGGGAATTTATGCCACTTTACCGTTATTCAAAGTGGAAACCCAAAGGCTTTGTTTTTGCCAATCTTACAGTCCCTTTAGGAAAATCGGTGTATGATTCTAACAATGCCTTATTTTCAGATGCGCTAAGTCAGGGGTTTTATAGGCTATCTACTGGGTTTCTTTTTGCAAAAAGTTGGAGTTTTTTTGATGCTAGTCTTGGTTCAGAGTTGCATTACTCTCTAGCTAGAAGGTTTAAGAGTGGTGAGCAGAATGAGTTTGTTAATCCAGGATTTGGTTTTAGCTCAAATATGGGTGGCGGTGCAAAACTATGGGATTCAGGCATGCGATTAGGTGTAGAACTAACACCCATCTATGAAAGTGGAGTTCAGATTAATGGCACTACAACTGAGCACCAATTGGTTTGGAACACTTCATTGAGTTTACAGTATTTACTTAGCAATGATTGGGGAGTGAGTATAGTTTATACCGATCAAACTTTAATGGGACCTGCACGTAATAGGGCTTTAACCAGACTGCTTGGAGTGACACTGTCAAAAACTTGGGATCGATAAAAAATAACTTTAAAATCAGATTAACAAAGTGATGAGAAAACACATAAACAATTATTTAAAATATGGACAGGCATAACGGTTCATTGTTCTTATTATAGCTTGGGAGTAAATACCTGGGTTTTAGAGATTTGGCTCAGTGCTAAAATACCTGAGATTAAACAATAACAAATGACAACAAGATAGTTGGTATTGTAACTTTTTGAAATACGGAAAACTTGAGCAAACAAAACCGGACCAATTGAGGTTGAAAATACCATGGCAGAAACAGCCATGCTTTTAAGTTTACCCAATTGGTTTAATGGAACCAACTCAGCAACAAAAGCCATTTTTACATTGCTGGCATAGCCAGCTGATATACCCAAAAATATAAAGTACATTATAATGGAAAAGGTACTGTTACTCAGAAGAAGACAGGTAGGCGCTAACATGAGTGGAAGCAAATGGGCCGTATAAATAGATTTTGCACTAAATTTGTCAATCAGCATTCCAACTAAAACGTTTGCTATGATTTGAAAAATAGCAAATAGGCTTAGGCAGCTGGCAAAAAAGCTTAAGCTGACACCAAGCTTTTTAGCAATGAAGCTTTGATGGAATAATAAAGCGGTAATAAACATAGGAACAGCAATATAGGATGGTAAGATAGCAAGCAAAAAGCTTTTTGTTATGGTTTGCTTTGAGCTTGGATTTGTTTGCGGTTGGTTTTGTTTTATAGGTTCTTGAATATCCGACTTTAGTTTTCTAAAATCAGGGGCAGATTTAACCAAAGACCAAGCAGTGGGTAATAAAATAAACAAAAGAAATCCTGCGGCTGCTAAGTACGCGGGTCTCCAACCGAACTGCAAGGTTAAATAAACCATGGTTATGGGAAGCAGAGCCTCTCCAATTGGATGACCACTGAGGACAAAAGAAAGGGCTTTACCGCGGTTTTTTTGAAAATATCGTGAACTGGCAGTAACAGCTACATGACTCATAAGCCCCTGACCTGACATACGTATTAAAAATAAACCTAAAATAAATGGTATATAATGGTAACTTTGAGTCAGTAAAATGATTCCTGATGCTAAAGCAACAACAACAGCAGTGGCATAATGTAAAAGATCCCATTCATCTATATAACGACCTAGCTTTGGCAATAAAGTGGCACTGGCAAGGGTAATCAAGCCATAATAATTTGCAAATGTGCTAGCGCTGATTTCAAAGCTTTGTGTGAAAGATGGAATAAAAAGTGAGATAAAAAAGGTCTGTCCAAAGCTAGAGCCAAAGGTAAACAAAGTACCAAACATTAAGAAAGGCAGGTGTAATTTAATTTTTGTCCACACAATTTAGGTTGCCTAACATAGGTTTACGTTGTAAGCTATTTCTTTAAAATTGTTTTTCATATTATGAAAGTTATTACGTTCATGGTCAGTACAGTAAACACTTTTATACAGTTGATAAAGACTTAAATGGGCCATGACATACCTTGACAATTCGTTATTTTACAAGTATTACGCAAAGCATTATGAAGTGTTTCAAATTATCATTGGTTATTGGTTTTGTTTGTTCATTTGCTGTTTTTGCGCAGGATTTAACAATAAGCTTTGGGGCACGTATCCCCAATGACAGTTTAGCGTTGTATATTTCAGAAAGTGATATAGAAAATTCAAACTTATTTGACTTTAAATGCCCTTCAGATTTGCCGTTAAAATTTTTGATTAATCAAATTGATGAAACTCAGAGTAAGTTTAAACAATCTTCTTTATTTCCAGTATGTGGGGTTTATTCTAGTTCAAATGCGTGCAATGATCACTTAGAAAATAACGATAAACAACATATTTGTTATAAGGCTTATGCTCAAGGCTTAGCAGGCATGTCTACTATAGAGCAGTTGCAAACGCCTGAAAAATATGGTTGGGAACAAAGATTTTGGATGCCTGAGTCTGGTGACACAAGCGGAAATTTGTATTTCTACTATTTAGAAAGTGACAGTCCGTATCGTCTTCCCATCAATAAAGGCTATGTTATTGATCAGGATTATGCTGAGCAAGTGTTCAGAATCATTATGATTACACAATTTAACAATAATAGCTTAAAAACAATCCGGGGAAGTTTGCAAGCTATGGGTAGTGATGAACAAATTGATTTTAATGCAAGTGAAACCAATAAAAATACGTTTACTGAAATTAAAAATTAAAATAGCAATAGAAAGTTATTTATTGTTCTTCAAATAATGAACAGTCAAAAGCATTAAGAATTTCTTTTGGGATATGTCCATTTGAAGAAACTCTAATAGGTAATGGGTTTCCTGATAGCTCATGGGTTCTTCTTCTCATTGCTATAGCATTAAAGTTTCCTGTTTTATGAAGTTGCCAAACCATACCTAGATTTTGAGTTACATCTTTAATTTTTGTTAAATTTGCATAGGTAGTTTTCATCCAGTATAACGCAGCAGCAATAAACTCAACACTACCTTCAAAAGTTCTCAGAGCATTAACAATTAACAGTGGGTCAGGATCATTGGCTTCATTAAGGTATTTTTCTGCATTTTGAAACCATTTTGTTTCTACCATGCGCATGGCAATATATATTTTTATTTCAGAAGCACCAATAGAATTAAAAATGATACCATCAAAAGAGTTTCTACTTGGTATCATTAGGCCATGTGATTCATATTCAATGTCTATTAGCTTGGTTTGCTTATAAAGTTCTATCATTTCATTATTGCTAGATTGATTTAGTGCATGTAACTTTGCTAAGTCAGACATGACCAACTCAGCTTCATCTTGAAACTCTGCCTGTTTCCATAGAATAGCAACAATTCCTAATGGATTAACCTGATATAAAGAAGCATAGTTGCAAATGATTTTTTGTTTTTCCTCATTATTTATTAAGTTAGACTTTGTCATTTCTTGGTAAACTGTATGGCTTGAACTCATAAGGCCTCTTTCTTGAGCTTGTGATAAGTCACGAACTAAGTAAAAGATAAAAACCAATAGAAATAATTTTATTTTCATATAATCCCCCAAAAATAAATTACTTAAACGTATATCACAGTTAAAGAAAAAACATAGACCTTATAAAAAAGTAATAGACTTGTGTTTAACTAATAATTTAATTGTTCTTTCTAACATCATCAATTACTGATCACTTTTTAATTCTGGATATATTTCATATATGTATGCGATTTCAAATTTGTTTTCAGGAAAGTTTTCAATATACTGAGCCGCCAAGTTTTTTGAAATCACTGGTTCTAAATCAATTAAATAACGCCACTTATGATACACATTGATTTCTTTTTCTTTTAAATGTTCAAGTTTGTTCATCTCTTCTTGATTGAATAGGTTAATTAAATTGATAAGTTCTTCTGATCGCTCACGGTAGCCTGCAATTTCAATGAGCTGTATGAGCACTTCTTTTCTAATGTTTTGGTTTTGTGTGTTTGCTAGCTTTTGCTTAAGAAAATAGTGCTTTCCATGCGTACTATTCAAAGAAGTATAAAAATCAAGCTTAAACTGAAAGTCATCATCTGATACGTGCTCACCTGTCCCACGCGCTCCATACATCGACTCGCCTTTATTTAAAAGCCAAGCATCAAGGAAAGAGACTACAATGGAATCTTGGAATAGAAAAATAAAACCATTGTAAGCATGTCCAACCATGGTTCCACCACATTCTTGATCGCTCACATATATATTACTTAATTGCGGATTTAAACTTTTGAACCAACGAAATGCGGCCAGCGTTAAATTGGTAAAATCATCACAATCACCTTTCCCGTTTTCAACTTTTTCTTCTATGCTTCTTGTATAGTAATCAATTTCATCTAGGCCTTTGCTTAAAAAGAGAGCTAACTGAGCTTCATCTTCTGGGTCAAAGTTGTTTGGATACATTTCCAAGAGACTGTCAGAAAGTTTAATACTATTTTCTATAGCTTCCTTTGCAGACATATTAGGGACATCTTGTTCATCTAACCCTAAAGATTCTAAGCCCTGTTTTAGCTGAGAGATTAGTTTTTGAGAGTCTCTAAGAGGGTAAGACTTAAGATTGTGAGCTAAATCTCTAGGAATTGGGTTTGGTCCATTAATGTTTAACTTAGAAAAATCAACTTCATCCAGTGATTGATAATAAATGTTTTCCCTATATATATCCCATACCGTTCGTTCATCAACATTTGTAAAAAACCTTCCTATGTTTTCTCTGGCTTTATCTTTTCTTGGAAAAAGGTCTTGGGCCCTAGTTTGAACAAAGAATAATAAACAAAAAACACAAATATTACGTATGAGATTTTCCCCTAAATTAAATAACATATTGTGTCTTATAGCAATTTTTGCACCAAATTTGAACCATGAAAATCAAGTGGTTAGCTATTTTATTGTAGTGTATATGTGGAAAAAAGGTCGCAAATAGACTTGATACTCAAATTATATAAGAATTATTTAATATTGAAATTTAGATATACAGGTTAAAATTTTTACAGTTTTTAGTAATGAAAAAATATAAAAAAAAAGCAATTGTTATTGTTGATCCTGTTTCCACTGGATACACGTTAGTCAAAATAGCCAAAGAAAAAGGTTTAATGGTTATTGCTGTAATAACACTACCTCAAGCTTGTATCAAAGGTGAAATGAAAATATTTATTCCGTATGCGGATGATATATTAAAGGGTAGACGGCATACTTTATTTGATGAAGTGCTCGTTGATACTTATCCTGATAGTATTGTTAACAAACTGAAGAAAATGAATTTTCAAATTCAAGCTGTTATACCAGGTTCAGAAGTGGGTGTAGAATCTGCAAGTTATATTGCTTCTATGATGAACTTACCGGCTAATGATCCAAAAAAGGCAGAGGCTTGCCGTAATAAATATAAAATGAAAAAATTACTAAGAAACTCTGGGCTTGAAGTTGGAAATTCTGTGCTATGTCATAAAAATGAAGTGTTATTTGAAGTTTTAGAGGAATTCACTTTTCCAGTCATATTAAAAACTCCTTCTGGAGGGGGATCTCATTTGGTTTTTTCCTGTCTAAATATGGATCAAGCAAAAAAAGCACATGATGTAATTGTCAATACTCCTGATTGTTGGGGAAGATATACACAGCACTCTCTTATTGAAGAATATATAGGTGGGCATCAATATGCAGTCAATCTTTTTGGAGATGGTTTAGATACTTATATTACAGATATTTGGAGCGAAGCTAAGTCTAAAATGCTTGAGCAAAAAAATATCTGTACAGACAATATATTACAATGCTCTTCTAGTTGGTCAAAAGAGGTAGAATCATATGCTAAACAAGTCTGTTCTGTCCTTGGTATTAAAGTTGGACCTGTTCATTTAGAATTAAGAGTTACAAATGATGGTCCCAAACTCATAGAAGTTGCAGCCAGATTTTGTGGAGCAAAAATTCCTGAGCAGTTATCTAAGTACTCCAATTTTAATCCTATAGAGGCATGTTTGCAGGTGTTTTCTGGGGAAAAAAATAATATTCCTCAGTCAATTAAGTATAAAAAAATGATGTCTATATTGTTTTTGCATTCTACAAAGAAAGGTGTTTTTAAAGGAATAAAAAACTTGCAGAAAATAAAACACTTATCTAGTTATGATATGCATGTTTGTATTCCAAACCAAGGAGATCTTATTTATCCTACTGTGTCTGAGATGAACATACCCGCAGTATTTTGGTTTGCTCATCATGATGCCAATATGTTAAAGCAAGATCATGATCGTGCTTTAAAACTGTTGGAGATAGAATATGCCTGAAAAATATGGACAATTTATTCATTTAGATGGTCAAGTTATACCTAGTGAAGATGCCCAATTGAGTTTTTATTCACATTCATTTTTGTATGGTACGTCTGCATTTGAAGGTATTCGAGTTTATCAAAAAGATAGGCATGAACGAACCGTTTTTAGATTAGAAGATCATATAGACCGTTTGTTGCTGAGTTGTAAAATTTTAGGTTTTTTGGCACCTTATTCTAAAAAAGAGATAATGAACTATTGTATAGATTTATGTAAAGCAAACAAATTTACTGAAAGTTTCTTGCGTCCCACGGTTTTTGTAGATCGTGGTCCACTAGGTTTGAGTCTAGGAACGAACCCACCGACTAGATTGGTTATTTTAAATTGGACTTGGGATAAGTATTTGGGAGATAAAAAGTCAGTTTCTTTAATTACATCACCCATTATTAGAACCTTACCTAATTCTCTTTTTACTCGAGCCAAAATTTCAGGATACTATGCAATGAATACTATCAGTAAAGGGCTTGCAGTCGGTCAAGGTTTTGATGAAGCGCTTTTACTTGATCATAATGGCTTTGTTGCAGAGGCATCGGGTCAAAATATATTTATGGTAAAGAATAATGTTGTTTTTACGCCTAGGACTAATTCTATATTGCCAGGAATTACCCGTGATGCTGTAATTACTTATCTTGAACAAAGCGGTATATCTATTCGTTGTGAAGATATTACTTTAGACCAACTTTGGTGCGCAGAAGAAGTTTTTTTAACGGGCACTGCAACAGAAATTGCATCTGTTGGAACTATTGATGGAAGAAAAATTGAAACTGGGATTTCAGGGAAAATAACAAGTCACATCCAAGAAGCTTTTTTAAAAATTTTTCGAGGTCAAGACCAGCGTTTTAGTTCTATTTGGTCATATGATTTTTAGAGTTAAAATAATAAATATTTTAATGTTTTTAGAATATCTATCTTAAAGCTTATTGGACAATTTTTGCATTATTATTGGTGATTTCTTCATCAATAATATTTTCTGGATGTTGATATAGTTTAGCTAATTCGATTTCATTAAGTGCAAAACCGGTTAAGAGTGTTTTCATTTTATTGGTATATGAAAAAACAGGAACAGCTTCAAAGTCACTGTTGTTTTATGTACATAATAAATGTTCTTGTTCTAAACTTTCATCATGGCTGACAATAACTGAGGTGCATCCTGCAATAAAAAAATTAAAATAGCCAATAATACGAATTTATATCCATGTATAATTCGATAGTTTTTAAGTGTAATTATTAACTTTATATCCATGGTTTATTTTTTATGTATTTGAGCTATTTATTTAGCAAAAAATTTTTTCAGAGCTTAAAAACACAATTGCATGAAAAATAATGTATTTTAATAACTTACATTTAGCTAAGATTGGAAATGAGTGAAGAAAGTTTATAATCTGATTGCTGGATATGCAAAAAGTTTAAAGTTTTATAATCGCACAATTCAATGCTAAAGGTAGCTTAAACGTTAAAGGCATTTTTAAGATACATTTATAAATTTTTTTAATAATATTGTTCTAAGGTACAGTCTAAAGGTTCTTGTTTATGACGTTTTCCACTAAAATGCCGGATAATCATTGCTTTAAACTTTGCTTTGTAAGCGTCATTTTTTAACCATTGAATGTCTACGGTTTCTGGTAAAGCAAAAAGCTGTAAGTTTTTATGCCCGTCATTTGTAAGAATATCAAGCGTCCAGACTTTGTTTTTTAATGAATTGACTATAGTTATTTTTGATAGGTAGATGTTGTTGGAAGTTTTATTGGATTCCAAATCAGATAGAAAAATGTGCTTTATTTTTTTTTGAGTAATTTCTAGTTTAAATTCTGCATAATCTCCAGGAATATTGCCTTGGATTTCAAGCTCATTGGTTTTATTTGGACTGATACAGTGAAGATTGGCATTTGCCGATCCGGCGCTAGATATAAAAGGAAAAAGCAATATTATAAATATAATAAAAAAATGCATGCACTTACTTTAACAAAAAAACATAGTTTATAGCAATGAATAACAAAAAACTAGCAGTAAGTGACAGGAGTCAATTTATAATAACTATAATAAAAGCGAGCTTAGCAGGGGTTATTGGGTGATTATGTACACTTTATCATGAAAGTTACTTTTGCATCGCCCGGTTTATAGAAATCCTGATACTCTCCTATTTGTTTAAACCCAAAACGCTTGTAAAACTTTCGTGCAGCTTTGTAAGTTGGCAGTGAAGATGTTTCTGCATGCAAAGATGTTCCGCCTCTTGCTTTCACGTCATCCCAAGTCTTTTGTAAAATCTTTTGTGCTATCCCTTTACCTTGAACACAGGGATGAACAACAATCCAATATAAATCGTAGCTTGCTTGAGTTAAAGCAATTTGGCCATAGCAGGTATAGGCTAAGACTTTATTGTCTTGTTCATAAATAATAAAAGAATAACCTGATTTTTTATCACCGTGATGTATGCTTTCAGAAACAAGTTCACCGGCAGTGAGTATTTCTTCTTGTGAAAAAACCTGAGTAGCAGCCGTTACTGTCTTAATGGCTTCAATATCACCTAAGTGTACATGTGTTCGAAAAATCTCTTTAGGCTGCTTAGAAGATGATTTTTTTGTTTGTTTCTGCAGTGTAGGTTTTATTTTTGCCATTTGATGCGCCTTATAAAAACCTTTAAAAAAATTTTTGGCATTGATACCTAGTGTTTGTGTACGGTATCCACCTTCTTGAATAACAGCGGTAGGATAGCCTTTAGCACCGATAAGAGCACCACATTTTTCAAAATCTTCAGCCAGTAAAGACCATGTTCCAGTTGGATCTGATTTAGCTGTGTCTAAGCCTAAAGCAATCAATAAAAAAGCTGGATTGAAACTATCAATGATTTTCAGTGTTTTTTTAAGTTGTAGCAAGTACTCATCTCTACGCAGTTTTTCTGGCAAAGGTATGTTTATGTTATACCCTTTACCTTCTAGTGCACCTGTTTCATCTTTAAAGCCAGTAAAGTAAGGGTATGCAATTTTTGGGTCACCATGCAAAGAAATGGTTAGAACATCACTGCGTTCATAAAAAATATTTTGTTGACTGTTCCCATGATGGTAATCAATATCTAAAATGGCTACTTTTCCATAATTGGATAAATAATGGGCAGCAATGGCAGTATTGGCAAAATAACAAAAACCACCAAAAGATTTTTTTTCTGCATGATGGCCTGGAGGGCGAACCAAAGCATAACTTATGCTGTGGCCATCGAGAACTATATCCGCTGCACTTAACGCACAATCTACAGCGCTCCTTGCCGCAAGGTATGCGCTGCTGTTGAGAGGAGTAAATGTATCAATACAATAGTAACCTGCCAATAATGCAGTATCAATGGGTTTTCTTGATTGATTGCGGATTGGAAAAACATAGGGATATACTGATTTACCTTTAGAGATACGCATACAACTTTTTTTTAAAAAAGAAACATAATCTGTATCGTGAACGGCAGTAATGTGTTTATCTGAAAAATGTTGTGGGTTAACTTTTTCAACAAATGAAAGTTTTTCCATTTCCTTTAGTATGCTTTGAATGCGAACAGGGCTCTCAACATAACCTTGATCGGGCACATCATGAATATTATGGTTTTCATTAGCAATTAAAAATAACTTTTTATCAAATTTTAAATCGTTGAGGGCAGGACGGTCTTTTTTATAATATCTTGCTTTACGTAAGTGAATATTTTCAGCTTTGAAAGATGAAACAACCTTTTTAATATAATCTGGTGAACAAAGATCACCGTACTTACGTTCTAAAAAACTTTGTACATAACGTTGAAACATTTTATCAGTGGGCATTTTTTGCCCAAGCCGATCAATAAGTAAGTAGGGAGGGTCAGAATCACCTTCTTTAACAGGTGTTTCATAGCGGGTTCCCATAATTGGAAAAGCTCCAAAGCGTTCATAAAAAGCTAAACGTTTTTCATTTTGCTTGCGAATTTTTGGATCAGGAGAAAGTTTGGGGTCATCAGGCAAACATTCATACAAAAGAGCATTGGCACCCAAAGCTAAACATTCTTTTTGTACTCTAGCATAGAGAGCTTCTCCTATACCTTGCCCAGATTTACTGCTGCCAGATGCAATATAATCAAGAATACAAAAATTTAAATCAGAAACATACAACATCCATGCAAAACCTAAAATAGGACGATGGCTTTTTTCAGCTACAAATAAGCGACTTTGAAAGCGATATTTTAATGGGTTGTTTAATTTTTGAGACAAAGTATTAATTTCTTCATCTTTGACTGCGCTAAACTGCTGTTTTAATAAATCTTGAACTTGTATGATAATATGTGAATTAGCAGGAGCTGAAGCATCCAATATTTGACGAATACGAAACATCAGTCAATTCTCTTTTGGATCAAACGTTCTATAACATCTTTATGATTTAAACGCATTTGCTGAGCTGCAGCCATAAAACCAGCATCTTTTGTTAAACAAGGGTTAGGGTTGATTTCTAAAATCCAAGGTTTTCCATCTTCATCAACTCTAACATCCACTCTAGCGGCACCACGAAGGGCAAAATTATCCCAACATTGTTTTGATAATTTTTTTAGCTCAGTGAAAAGATTTTTATCTTTTTCAGTGCATACAAATGATCTTTGTGTAGCTTGACTTACCCAACTGTTTTCATGCCACTTTGCTTCATAATCAACAATATGATGTTTGGTATCTGGAAAACCAACAAATTGCATTTCTGCAATAGGAAGAACATCACATGAACTTGTATGAGCTTGTTCTAGCATAGAAATATTAAACTCACGACCGACGATGAATTTTTCAGCGAACCAATCACCTTTGTATTGTTCTTTTTTATGCATTATCATTTGCAAAATTTGATTTTTCCCTTGAACTACTGAATCATTATTCAAGCCTAATGAACCATGCTCAGTATCAGACTTAATCATGTATAAATCATTTTGATTCAATTTTAACATAGGTTTTTTACATACTAAGTCTGTAAACGTTAAAAAATCTGGGGTTGGCAAATTAAGTTGTTGTAACCATTTTTTATGTCTTACTTTACTATTCAAAAGAGAAAGAACATAACTTGGGCAACCTGTATAAGGTAAATTTAAAAATTCTAATAAACTGGTTGCGCAATGCAAGTTGGCATCACGACCATCAATACTTTCAACCAAATTAAAAACACAATCAGGTTTTATGTTTTTTAAGGTCTCTTCCGTTTGACCTAAACTACTTGAAAAAGCATAAGTATCAATTGTGTAACCTAGGTCATGCAAACTTTGTTTTATTTCTTTAACTTGCAGCATGGTGTCTAGCAGATCTTCCCTGTTAGAGGTATGCGCTTCGCTGAAAAGAATTAGAATTTTCATGCCAGCTGTTGTTGGTGCGAAATAATTTTTAGCCCTTTTGCGTCTAAATTATGGCGTGCTAAAGCATACTTCATGATCTTACCGATCAATTCAACATGATTCATACCACTTAAATGTGCTAAAATAGGCAAATCTGAATGGGTAGGGTGCAAGCCCGCCATAGGGTTAACTTCAAGAAAGTATGGCGTTCCTTGATCGTCACAGCGAATATCAACCCGTCCAGCATCATGGCATCCTAGAACTTGCCAACATTGAACAGCCAATTGAGCAACATTTTTGGCTATGTCATCTGTAGCTAGACTGTAGTCTAAAACATTTTCACAGTTTTCTTTGTTATAATAACATTGTGATATTAGCTTTTTCCCAGATTTTTGTTTTACTTCCATCACGCCCAATGCATAGGCCTCTTTACCCGAGCCTAAAACACCTACTGTAAAATCACGTCCACTTAAATATGTTTCAACCAAGGCTGGGTGATGAAATTCATTCAAAATAGACATACATGCATTTTCTAAATCAACTTGGTTGTGTACTAAAGATTTGTCATGAATTCCTTTTCCTGTGCCTTCTCCTAAAGGTTTAACAAAAAGTGGAAAGGGTAAGTTTACATTTTGAATATCGTTAGGATTATTGATAACAGCAAACTTTGGTGTTTTTAAACCATGTTGCTCTACCAATAACTTTGCAATTGACTTATTCATGGTGATCATCATCACATCTGATGATGAAAAAACAAATGGAATATTATATGCTTCAAGTAAAGCTGGTACTTGACTTTCACGGCCAAAACCTTTTACACCTTCACAAATATTAAAAACAATATCCCACCGCTTTCCTTTAGCTAAGGCATTGACCAACTTTTTGACACCGCCAATTTTTTCAACTTGGTAATTGTTGGCTTTGAGTGCTTGTTCAAGAAAAAGAATGGTTTCTAAACTGTCAAACTCTGCAGCTTGCTCTGGTGAAAAACCTTGTTTTAAATAGTCGTCTTTTAAATCAAAAGTAAAACCTACTTTAAGCATTTTTATTTCCTAAACTTGAACAAGATAATTGTTCTTTGAGTTTTTGTTGATTTTGTCCAGTTGTACCACCAGGATCGGGGTAACGATAAATATGACCTTCAAAGTTTCTCAACAAAAGATCATCTTTGTCACGACCAACAATATATTCTGGCATAAGTGGGATTTTTCCGCCGCCGCCAGGTGCATCAATCACAAATTGTGGTACAGCATAACCAGTGGTATGACCACGCAATTTTTCAATGATCTCTATACCTTTTTCTACTGGGGTTCTAAAATGTGCTGAACCTGCAACAGGGTCGCATTGATAGAGGTAATAAGGTTTAACACGCATTTTTAATGCACCATGAAAAAGTTTTTTTAGTACATCAGCATCATCATTGATGTTTTTAAGCAACACCGTTTGACTACCCAGGGGGATACCAGCATCTGCTAAACGAGAACATGCCTCCGCGGCTTCTGGTGTCAGTTCATCTGGATGAGTCATGTGAATACTCATCCACAATGGGTGGTATTTTTTTAGCATTTTACACAAATCTTTGGTTATTCGCTGAGGCATGACAATGGGGATTTTTGTGCCGATACGGATAAACTCTAGGTGCTTAATAGAACGCAATCTTTTTAGCAACCATTCTAGTTTATCATTGTCAATACTTAAAGGATCACCACCAGAAAGCAAACAATCACGAATTTCTGGATGGGCTTCAATATACTGTGCTGCTTTTTCCCAATTGCTAATAGAAAAACTGTACACACCATTGGTCTCACCTACCATACGTGAACGGGTGCAATATCGGCAATAAGTAGAGCAAAATCCTGTGGTTAGAAATAAAACACGGTCAGGATAACGATGGACCAAGCCAGGTGCAGCAGTATCATGCTCTTCACCCAGTGGGTCTGGATCTTCTCCAGGACTTTTGATGAACTCACCTTCTACAGGAAGGTGAGTCATTCGAATGGCTTGTTGTGGATTATATCTATCAAATAAAGATAAATAATACGGAGTAATGGCAATGGGTAAATTGCCGGTTCGTCTGATGATGGAGGCTCTTTCATCGTCAGTAAGATTTATTATGTGTTCGAGTTGGTCTATTTTTCTTACTCTATTACGTACCTGCCATTTCCAATCATTCCATTCTTGAATTGTACAGTCAGGGAAAAACTGCTTCCGAAAATGATTGGCCTGGGCATGAATAGGGAATGTATTTTTTGTATGATTAACAGACTTAAGTTTTGTCTCTAAACTTGCGGAAGCAAAACTTGAATAGGGAAAAGTTTGGAGGGGAATGGGGCCTGCAGACGGGGGCTCCGCCTTTTTTTTACTTTGGTTGGTTGCATTAGTTTTTAATTGCACTTAATTAAACCTCTTTCTATAAGCCACTGGCTTTTTTTGAATATGACATTTTTTTTAACAATAGCAATAAAAATATGCGCGGCATCAAAATTTTTTTTTGTTCTTTTAATCACCTGCATGAGTAGATTCTATATGATTTTTAGAGCAAAAAGATAGTATAAAAAATATTTATTTTTTTGGTGTATTTTTTACACCTATTTCAAGTCCTTTAAAATAAATGTTAATATAGGCAGCTTAAGCTAAGTCTAATATAGTAAAGGTTTTGGTTTATATAACTTTTAAAGTTATTTATTTTGTTGATTTAAAATGGCAGATTTAGCACATCGCATTCCATCAATAGCCGCGCTGGCGATACCTCCGGCATAGCCTGCTCCTTCACCACAAGGATAAAGATTTTTTAATTGAAGATGTTCTAGTGTCTCTTTATGACGGGGAATACGTACAGGGGAACTGGTTCTGGTTTCAAAACCTAGTAATAGCGCCTCTTCAGTGATGTAGCCCGGCATATTTTTTTCAAAATATTTAAAACTGGTTTTCATGGGTTTTACAATCCATTGAGGTAGTAGCTGATCAATACGGGCAGTTTGTACACCAGGAACATAACTGGTTTTTGGCAAGCTGGTGGAAAGTTTACCTGATAAAAAATCTGTTAGCCTTTGTCCTGGAGCAACTTGACCATTTCCACCAGCTTTTTTGGCTATCTGTTCAATTTGTTTTTGAAATAACACTCCAGCCAAAACTCCATGTTCTTGCTGTGCATTTAAGGTGTCTTCAACCTCTACATTGACAACAATACCGCTATTGGCAAAAGGTGAGTTTCTTTTTGACAGACTCATACCATTAACCACTACTTCATCATTTTGTGTTGCTGCAGGTACAATGAATCCTCCAGGACACATACAAAATGAATGTACGCCACGTCCTTCAACTTGGCTACTTAAAGTATAACGAGCAGCTGGTAGCATTTCCGGGCGGACATCACCGCGTGGGTAATGATACTGTATACTATCAATCAAAGCCTGAGGGTGCTCAATTCTAACACCAATTGCAAAAGGTTTGTTTTCGATGATGATTTTTTTTTGCTGTAAGAGTTCATAAATGTCTCGAGCTGAATGGCCAGTACATAAAATTGTAGCATCACAGATAAATTCTTGGCCTTGCTGTGTTCGAGCTCCAATAACCTTTTCATTTTGGATGATAAAATCATTCACCTTTTGAGAAAAGTAAATTTCTCCACCTGCGTTAATAATACTTTCTCTGATACGCATAACCACTTTAGGTAATAAGTTTGATCCAACATGTGGGTGAGCATCGGTTAAAATTCTTGGAGGAGCACCATGAGCAACTAAGATATCATAAACTTTTTTAACCGGGCCTCTTTTAGTTGCACGTGTATAAAGTTTGCCATCAGAAAATGTTCCAGCACCACCTTCACCAAAACTGTAATTTGAATCTTCTTCAATATAGCCTTTACGAGTTGCCTTGGGTAAATCAATTCTGCGATCAAAGACATTTTTACCACGTTCTAAAATAATGGGTTTGTAACCTAATTCAATGGCCTCTAGTGCAGCAAACATGCCTGCAGGGCCAAAACCAATAATTAAAATTGTTCTGCTATTTTTAGTCAGGGGTTTAAGCTTAAATTGAGGTAGATCTTCTTGTTTAGGTAAAGCTTGTCTGATACCAACTTCAATTCTTAACGAGATTTTAATTTTTTTTTGGCGAGCATCAATTGAATGCTTAATCAAACGCATTTCATGGATATCATCTATTGATACCTTAAGTCTTTTTGCTATGCTTGTCTTCCATTGATTTTGGTCTTCAGAAATAACCAAAGGTAATACAATATCAACCGTTTCAACTTTTCCTGACATGATTTGACATTACTATAGAGCAGATAGGTGAATCCATATAAAAATACAATTATAGCACATTTGAAATTAATTGTTTTCTACAAGAGCTTCGTTAGGTTCAGAAACTCTTTTATATACCATGTATTTAAATATGTAGAAGCCATCTAATGGATTCAGTGAGTTGTATTGATATCTGTTGCGTCTACTTTGTATGGGGTTTGAGCTATAACGATTAATTTGAGGTATATTTATGAAAGTATTGCATACAAGGTAAGTATCTTCCATTGCAAGAAAGCATGCGCCAACTTTTGGTTGAATACGGTAGAACTGATTATCTTCTCTATGGACAAAAAATGTAGAGTTGTAATTTAAAGTGTTTTCTTCTTTTTCTAGATCAAAAAGATCTTTGAATGATTCTTGGTCATCAACAAAAAATGATGTACCCGATATCGTTGAGTAAGTTGCATCTATTCCATCACTGTTACCCAGTAAACCAAATAAAAAATTATCAACTTCTTCGCGATAATTTATCCATTGGATTGGACTAAAACTTATGTTTTCTATTTTAATTTTATGAGGTGACCAATCATTGTATAAGTATAAATCTAAAGACCTGGACTGTTGAGAGGTAAAAGTTAAGTGCTGAGAAAATATTGGCGATGTTTCAATATATATTTTTAGATGATCTAAAGAACCAGATGGTTTGTCTGGGACTTCTTGGACAGTTCCTATGTATTGCCATTGTGTATCTAAAACTTTTTCAAAACTTAATTCGGATCTGCGTTCAGGATCATCTTTTAAAAAAGAAAATAATTTTTTTAATTGATTAACATCAGATCGCCATTCACGATTGGATTTATAATCTTGAAAAATATTTCTTTCAATTAAAGCTTCTTGATGTTGTGCAAAACACAGAAGAGTATACAAAGTCACAACAATTCCAAGCCTAAAATGTAATATGCACCGCATTAATACAGATAACTAGCAAAAAGTTATGCAAAGTGTCAATGTTTTGTTTTAAGTGGTCAGTAAGTGTCTGTATTTTTAGTGAATAACTTTAAACATTTGTTGGCTAAAGCGTTGATTTCCACTTTGAAAAACAATGATATATCTCCCAGCCGGTAGGCTCTCCCATGCTTCTGTGAAATCTAATGAAGTGGGGCTTATCTTATCAAATGCATTTTCATCCTCAGAGTCAATGACCTGTGGTTCAAAATACAATTGTTTAACCAAGGTTTTGCTATCAGTTTGATAAATATGGATTGTAGCTCCTTGAGGAATAAATACAAAGTTAAATCGAGTTGACTTTTCAAGACTAGCATAGGGGCTTGAGTATTCTGTAAGGTATACATTGGTTACAATAGGGGTTATAGGGACGATTCTTTTATATTCATTTGGATAACGATAGTCATAAGACTTCCAGCGTCCATAGTGAGGTTTATCTTCAGGACAATAAACGGCATCTTCTTCAATTAATTCATAAATAAAATAGGTATATTGAGGCTGCTGTGGAGTTCCGTATTTTAAAATACTTGTCTTTATATTGCCTCTACGATCATCAAAAAAAGTGTTGCTATAACAGTGTTCACCTTGAAACCTAGAGTCAACTTCCCAAAATAAACTGGGGTTGGGCAACGGAATATTTGTAGCAAATAAGGATTTAATAGTTAAAATAAATGTTAATAAGATGTGCCAATTTTTCATACCATAGTTTCCTTTAATAATTATTCCGTGACATAACATAAAAAATGCAGCGCATCAATATTGAGTATTGATTTAATAGAGTTTTTTAAATGACATCTTTTTAAATATTTTAATAGTTATGAATTAACAGTCACCATGATGAGAGAGGTGACTTGCTTTTACACATTGCGTACCATCCATTATTTTTATATTTTGCTTGTCTATGAACTCTAGGCTTAGCTTGTTATTATCCCATTTTACTGTGTATAAAATAGTATCTTTTTCTATTGTATAAGTGTCAATTGAACTGGTTGAATTGTTTTTAAGTTTTAAGGCTTGTTCATCAACATCAATTCCTCCCATGTGACAAATCCAAATGATAACTGTACCCGCTGCAATAAGAGGAGCAAAAGAGAGAGATGTGGAAAGCCCGCCATTGGTCACACCTCCAACAGCTAATAAAACGGCAGCAACAGTACCTGTACCTAAGATTGCCAAAATAGTGTTTTTTACCCATTGTTCAATATCTTGATCAGCCAAAATTCTAGCGAGCTCAGCTGCAAAAGGATAGGCTTTAGAACCGGGCTGAATAATAACAGTCTGCGGCATTCCCATAGGGCCAGTGGGAATAGGTAAGATGACTGGTAAAGGTTCTGGTTGTACAAAATTATTGCGAACATCAAAGTCAGGGTCATGGTCACCTATAGGTTGAGTATCGGGTTCAAATTCAGGTTCTACTTTGTTATCAATTGGCCAGCAGCCAGTACCTTTTGGGTCTAACTTTGTAAAAGATGATACCAGTGAAAGGTTTGAAACTGTAATAAGATTTTGGCTAGAGAAAGGGAGTAGATTTAATTCTAGGGCTTCAAGCCAAGTTAAGCAATGGGTTTGAAGTTCAGCTATACAGCTTGGATGAGTGAAATGAATATTTTTTGTAGACACCTTTTTGTCTGCTATAAATATTTGCCCTGTTTCTGTTAAAAAACTACTGCTTGGATGATAGCTCAGCCCATGATTTAATAAACTTTTTGCAAGGTCGGCCACAACAAAAGCATCATCAGCATTGATTTTTACAATAACTTCACATTGAGTTGAACCAGTCCATTGAGTTTTTAGTTTCTGATTTGCCAAAACAACCGAACTGAATAACAGTATAAAACCAGGGATGATTTGTAGTAAATGTTTTGTCATTATAAAGATGCTTTCAGGTTTGTTGAGATAGTTAATGATACATCATTGTCATCTGAATACTTTTTTGTGTTTTATTAAAGTTTAGTTTATTTTTGATATTATGCGTTATTTACCAAGATTTTGTTTTCTAAGCAATTGTAATCTTTTAAAGTCTTTAATTGAGTAAAATTCTTGCTTGCGTTAAAAAAATATTTTCAATAAGAAAGGAATTCTCATTGAAAGGGGATGTAGTGCAATTTATTCAAAGTTTAGTTTTAGTACTTATTTTTCTTTGTTCATGTACTGTTTATGCGCAAAAAACTCTTAAGCTTGAGTCTCCACATGGGCATGTACCCAATGTTACATTTAAAGCTGAAAGTTATAGGCAAGAGCATTTGTTTTACCATCAAATAAATGGCTCATTCCCTATTTTAGGTATGACATACAATGATATTCCCATAAGAATTACTGGGGCCACAGAGTATGCAACGCCATATGTATTAGCAAATTTGGCATTAGATAATTGGCTAAAATTTACCAATTTAGATGATGAAAACACTCCGTTTCAACTGACCTGGATTAATCAAGAAGCTATTAAAATTGCTGTTAATAAAGCCAATATAGAAAAAGTAGAGCAGATTTGGAAAAGTGGAGATGATGACATTTTGCTTAATAATATGTTGGATGATTTTTCAATGTCTGATGTTCTTGAAAACCTTAAAAAAGAAAGATTTTTATTTGTTGGTGAATCAAGCAGTGAGTTTATGCCATTTGTATTAAGAACATTTGAGCCAGAAGAAAATAATATTCTATCCATAGACCTCTCATATTTTAAAGACACTGTAGAATATGATGATAATGAGGAAATATTTATAGCTCAGGCTCAAAATCAGTTATTTAAATGGCACGAGAAACAATTTGAACCTTATTTAGTTCAAGGCGATGCTACACAGTTGTTATTAATAGATGACGTAAGATTAAAAGAGAAAAACTATGATTTTATAGCAAGTCATTTCTTGTTTGGCCATTTAGTGGATTATTATGACTCTTATTTGCCAGCAATCAACTTTGTTACACAAGCTACAACTTTATTAAAAACTGGAGGACAGCTTCGTTTTAACATGGCAGCGAGTTTATTTGCCCTAAAAAACTTTAGATTACAATTATTCACAGAGCTGCAAAAACAGGGTGATTTTGAAGTATTGCTGATTAAACGAGATGTAAATACATTTATCAAGACAGAGTTTGCAAGATTATTTATGAGTCAATTTGAACAGTGTATAGAGTTTTCAGAGCCGCTTTATCTTGCACACTTTAGTTGTATGGAAGATAAGCTGGCAGCATTATTGCCTCATATACATTCATCTGACTGGGGAATGTCAAAAGTAAAAATCAATCAACAACTTTATAGGTACGTATTGAAAAGCATTAATGCAGCAAGCTTGAAACCAGAACCTCCAAGAACTAGTTTTGACCATGAGGGTATGCAATATATTGTTATTATACTGAAGCGATAAGCCAAAACTTTATATCATAGCTTATTTGTCAATAAAATTAGGAGGCTCCGTTGAGATTGCTATATTACATTTAACTTTATTTAAAATTCAGCTTCTACAAAATTCTTTAATGCGTTAAGCCGGGCATCCCATTGTTTTTCTATATTATATATGAACGTTCTAGCTTTTTCTAAAGTCTTTATATTTATAACGACATGAGTTTCTCTCCCAGACTTATTTAGCTTTACAAGATTTGATTGGACAAGAACCTGCAGTTGTTTTCTTGCACCTTGTCGGGTCATGTTTAAATTTTTTGATAGTTCTCCAATGGTTTTTGCTGATCCATTGGATAAGCGATGGATCATCTTTAAGCGTGCGGGATCTCCAAGGGCTTTATAAATTTTTGACTCATTTAAATTACTTTGCGTCAAAGAATTGCTCCAAACGATTTAACATAAAGTCCCAACCTCCAGAATTTTGTTTGAAAGATTTTTCTATTACATTGTTTGGCAACTGACTAAAGCCTGTTTCAGTTAAAATAACCTTACATCTGTCACCTCCTAAGCTTTCAATTCTAAAAGTTACCAGTGTGTTTGCTACCTTAGTAACATCACCTAAAAAATGATTTGCGCCTGGAACCCAGCGATAAGAAAAGTGAGAATAAGGCGAAGCACTTTCTATATACACTTGATTTTTGCCATCTTCACCAAAACCAAAAATGGGTTGTTCACCTACTTCAAACTTACCTTCTAAAGTTTCTGGGAACCATTGGGTTATTTTTTTGGGGTTGCTAATGGCATCATATACTTTTTCCTGACTTGCATTGATTATAATTTCCCGTTTGATTTCATTTTTCATAGATTCTCCTTATTTTCAATAGGCTTACGTACGAAATGACTCATACTACAAATTAATATAAATAAGCAACTAAAAAGTTGCATAATTATGTCTTCTCCTATGTATGCATATTTTTAAATCTTGATATGGGTAGCAATTTATTATAACTCTCGATTTGTTATGGCGATTCCATTTTTTAAAACTATTGTTAAAAGTCTAAGTGTTTTATTAATGTGTGTTTTCTTGCAAAAAGCGAGTGCACAGCAAGAGAATAACCTTATCTTGCATCGTATGCAGTTACCAGATGGTAATGAAGTTTCTGTAGTTGTAGCATCCAATCATGAAGGCAGTGAGGTTCCAATAACGGGTGAATATTTATATCCAATACCGCATGCACTGCATAATCTTCAATTACAAAATATGCTTAGTCCACGAATGAATCACTATTGGTTTGTTCAGGGTTGGAATAAACTTTTGCTTTCATCAGATCATCACGGAGAAAAATTGGGGCCAAAGAAAGATTTGTTGAAAAAATACCAAATTGACTATCAAAGTTTATGGGGTGAAGAAATATTAAGCTTAGCTGAAGGCCGTAATGCTATTGTATTGTGGATGAATCAGTTGCATGAAGAACTTAAGCAATATTTGAATGCTGATGTTGAGCCTATACAAGCTGTTGGTGTAGACTTGATTTATGGTGAGGCAAATATCCCAGAAGGCGGACAAGACAGCGCCGGTATTCTCAAGTTTCGTAATCGACATAAAAATGTTTTGCGTTATGCGGATGTGACTAAGCTAGAAGAATTTTCTGAAGATACAGATCGATTTCAGCTTATTTTTGGTCATTATATTTTTAAATACCTTTCATCAGAAGGACAGAAAAGCATGTTGAAACATGCACTTAGATTGGTAAAACCTGGGGGTACAATACGTTTTAATGATGTGCCATTAATTATAGAAGAAGTGATTGATCCTAAAAATAGAAACAAAAAAATTTGGCAATTTACCCCTGCTTTTCAACAGGTGATAGCTGAGTTAAAGCAAGAGTTTAATTTTGATTACATTGTCAGTGAAAACTGGAGTCCAATTTATTTAAAATCAATTTCAGAATTGTCAGAAGTTCCTCAAACATTTGAGCAATATTTAAATCAAGCCTATATTTTACCACGAGATGTGCTAGTAGATCAGCAAATGATGATTGACTATCCGTCAAGGATCTCAATCAAATATGATCTATTTAATGAACCTTATCTTGATAGAAAATATGAACAAGGTGATATAAAATTAACAGAATTACAAAAGATTAAAAACTTTATTAGTGCCCAGCCAGTTTTTATTAATGCTATGACCAACCGTACCAATAATTACAGCTTAATTATTAGAAAAAAAGTTTATAACTAGTAAAAGTAGAGCGAGCCACTTTTTTATATATTATTACTCTTGTTTTGTGTAAGTCTTTAAAGCATGAATCAAAATGAGATTTTGAAAATTAAGAATAACTGTCAGTTTTTTTTACATGGCCATTATCCACTTAAACCTAAACAGTATTTTGAAGAAATGTATGAACATACTTCGCCAAACGAAGAGGCGGATCGTTACGGTGAAGGAGAGGCTCTCCAAGCCTTTGAACATGAATTAAAAAACATTTTTGGTTTTGAAGATTGTGTGTTTCTGCAAAGCGGTACCATGGCACAGTTAATCGCCATGCGTATATGGACAGATTTAGAAAAAAATTCACGTATAGCGTTCCATCCAACCTGTCATTTAGAGTTGCATGAGCAGCATGCTTATAAAAAACTGCATGGCCTTAGCGCAGAATTGATTGGTCATAAAGATCAGTTGATGAATATTGAAGATCTTAAAAATTTAAAAGAAATTCCGGCCGCAGTAATTATTGAGTTACCGCAAAGAGAAATAGGAGGCCAATTACCTTCATGGGAAGATTTAAAGAAACAAATTTCATATCTTCGCTCTAAAAATATTAAAGTTCATCTTGATGGTGCAAGAGTTTGGGAATGCGCTCCCTATTATCAAAAGACTTATCAAGAAATAACCAGTTTATTTGATAGTGTCTATATTAGTTTTTATAAGGGGATTGGAGCAATAGCAGGTGCCGCACTACTCGGAAGCAGCATATTTATTAAAAAAGCGCGGGTTTGGAACAGAAGGCATGGCGGTAATTTGATTACGGCGGCACCTTTATATTTATCAGCACGCTATAACTTAAAAAAAAGAATACATAGTTTTGAAAGTTTTTATAAAAAAACCAAAGAAATTTGTGCAGTTATAGCAACAATGGAGGGGATTTCCATTAACCCTAAAATACCGCAGGTGAATATGTTTCATCTTATGATTAAGGGTGATAGCAATGATTTATCAAAACGTGTGTTGGAAGTAGCAAAAGAGATGGGTATCTGGGGTTTTTCAAATATCAAACCCTCACCTGTTCCTGAGTTTTCTACGCTTGAATGGTATGTAGGAGACGCAGCTTTAGACATCCCTCTAGAAAAGATTAAACAATATATAAGTAGAGTTTTAGATCGTTAATCATCCATTAAAAACTTTAATTTTTTAATGGTATTAAAGTTTCTACCGGTTACTGGCGCGGCCATAGCTTTTTCAATTTGTGGTACCAGCTTTGAGCGTTTAATACCGTCAGGAGCTAAGAGATAAAATATATTTTTTATATTGAAAAAGACCGTCTTTGATGAACTATAAAAAGTTATCACGGCTATATAAAAAAATATCTGGTGTAAAGCCATGATCATGATTAGTTTTTTTTAAATTTTTTCTGTCAATTGTTTCAAGCTTTTTTAGGATATGAAAAAAACAACATTACCACTTTGAATATAAGTTTATATGTTAGCGCAGCTTAAAAAATCTAAAACCTGGCTGAGAGAAGCCATGGGCAGCTTGTTGTGTCCACTGACATTAGTCCCTCTTAATAAGGCCATATATCTTTCCATAATTATAGTGTACAATTTTTATTAAAACTTTCAGATCATAAATAATTTATGGTTATGTTTCTTGTAATGATACGATTATAATAAAATTATAAAAGAGAACTATTATGAAAAATCATAAAATTTACAGTATGCCATTTGCTAATGTTTATCCGTATTATGTTGCTAAAGCAGAGAAAAAAGGACGTACAAAACAAGAGGTGGATCAAATTTTGTTTTGGCTTATGGGATATACAAAAAAAGAACTTAATGAACATCTTAACAATGAAACTAACTTTGAAAGCTTTATTAAACATGCCCCAAAACTTAATCCAAAAAGACTTTTAATTAAAGGTGTGATTTGTGGTGTTAGAATAGAAGAGATGGAGGACTCTCTCATGCGTGAAATCAGATTTTTGGATAAATTGATAGATGAGCTTGCCAAAGGCAAAACATTAGAAAAAATTTTTAGAGAGTAAGCCTTATCAAAGAAAATTTTATATTTAATACCGTTGACAACAGTCACTACTACAAGCGATTTTTTCTTTAATTAAAATATCGTTTTAAATGAGTTGACTTTTATAAAATTATTGATAATGATTATCAATATTGAAATTATAAAAGGAAAACCATGAAACAAATCAGATTATCAATTTTTACTTTTTTAAGTGTAAGCTTTTGGGCTTTAGCTTGTTTTTCGCAACAACGCATGGTGTATGCTTGGCAAGAGTATACTGGGAATGAAGATGATGAAAGTGTTGTTGCATATATCTATGAAAAAACTGCTAAACAGTCACCCAAAGTATTGGTAGAAGGGGGAATTTATCCAAGCATATCCTCAGATGGTCAAGAGTTGATTTATAGTGAAAAAAGATCGGATGGTCATTATGTCATAGTGGTTAAAAATTTGGTGACAGGTGTTAAAAAAAAATGGTCTAATGCTGGTTTTAACTTAATGGCATCTTTTTCCGGAAATGGTCGTTATATTACTTATTCAGGACCTGTGGGGCCAGAAACCATTGATAGAAATGGAAACAAGAGTAAAGAAAACCGAATTGTAGTTATTGACAGACAAGATAATCAAGCCAAGATTGAAATTATTCCATCACAGTATAAATCCTATTTTCCAAAATTGTCTTCAGATGGACGTTATGTTGTGTTTCATGAAAGTTATGGAAAACCAGAAAGTGAAGGGTCATCAAAAAGAGCTAGAAACAAGCGTGTGGTTATTTATGATCGGCATACAAAAGAGCAGTTAAGCATTACACCAGAGGAAGGATACTGCTTTGAACCTGCAATTTCAAAAGATGATCGATATATTGCAGCTGTGTGTAGAGTGACTGAGAATGCAGTGAGTAATGATGATATTTACGTGTATGATCGGCTTAATCTTTCAGAGCCTCCGCAAAGAATAACACAACAACCTGGTTTTGACTATGCTCCAACGTTTAAGCCAGATGGATCAATTGTATTTAGTTCTGATGAAGAACAGCGTTCGCATGAGTTTCGTCTTTTTGAAGCAAAATTATCTTCTGAGGGTGCTTATAATGCTCCCAGCTTAATCTTTGCTGGAGAGGGGGTGCATTATGTCCCTTCTTTTAGTGGTGACTTAAACATGCAACAATCATTTAACTCTAAAGAAATGGTTCAAGCACGCTCATCTTTTGGTTTTGCCCAAATTCAAGATGGATGGGTCGTCATGGGTGGAAATCAAGGGAAGCAACATGATCATAGTTCCAATGCCATTGTTTCAAGCACAGAAATTTTAAATGCAGATGGAACTTGGCTTACAGTTAAAAACTTACAACGCCCTAATGCTGCGCAAGGTTTTGAACTTTTTTTCTATAATAATAAACTTTTTGCTATGGGAGGGAGAATTCCTGATGATACTCCCAATGCAAATGATCAGTTTTCTTTGGATACAGTAGATGTTTATGACATAAGTTCAGAGACTTGGTCAAGTTTACCTTTGGCTGAAAAGCGTTCATCGTATGCGGCTTCACAAATTGGATCAAAAGTTTATCTTTTATATGGTTGGCTTTCTGGGACATGGATGCAAGGAAGTTACGTTGGTAATGGAGAAGTTTTTGACTTAGAAACTGGAGAAACAGAAATATTTGAATTGCCTAAGCCATACCGCAGAGGTTTTGCTTCTACTGTTTGGAATAATAAAATTATTCTTGTTGGTGGCTTTGCAGATGGTAAACTTTTGACCAATGTTGATCTATTTGATCCAGAAACAATGGCAGTTGAAAACTTACCCCCGTTACCTTTTGGTTCATTTTCTCCCACTGCTGCAGTTGTAGGCAACACATTGTATGCTTTTGGAGGTGTATTTCCTTATGGTAAAAGCATGCATCGAGATGCACTTTACGTCAATCATATTTACAAACTTGATTTGGCTAACCCTGCAAAAGGATGGGTTCATACTGGACGTTACATGCGCGAGTCTAAAGCATTTTTACGAGGCTTGTTAGATAATAATACAAATCAAATCCATCTTTTAGGAGGTCACTCGTTTGAGTTGGGTCGGGAAAACAGCCTTCCAGTAACAACACATGAAATCTGGAATATCAAATAAAAAGATTGAGAGCTAAGAAGATTGTCTTGTCTCTAAAATTTAAAAAGAATTTAGTCTTTAAAGTTATCTAGGCTTTCAATACTGCATTTCAACGTTCCTACACTTTTAATAGTGCAATTGCATTGAATATTTAAATTAGGAATAGTCCATGAAAGCTCGCTGTCTTTGTATATAGCTTGAGGAAGGTGGTTCTGAGAAAATACAAAGTTGGTTTGTAAAAACTGATCTAACGAGTATGATTGTACATTCTTAGCAAGTGTATGTAAATCATGTTCAATTTGTTCTCCGCATACTTTTCCCGAATAATAGAGTTGTGAATTTTTTTTAGATTGATTAACCTGTGGATCTAAATACTCTGGAGTTTCTGACACCCATAAAGTACTCCGTTTGAGATAGTTTAAACAAGTAATAGTATCGTTGTTGGTTGTCTTTGTTTCATGATAGTCATTGTGTGTGATACTTGGTCTTATATGATGACTAAAACCACAGTCTAGATCTTGGCTGCCTTGCGTACTTTCAGTTTGTATTTCTCGTTCTGTTGAAGCAATCAACAAGTAAAAACAGTCTTGGTTTTGAGCATATACAGTGTAATTCGTATATGCCATTATAAAAAAAACTAAAGTAACTTTCATAATATTTCCCAGTAATTTAAAAAGTTATTTCTATTTATGAAACTAATAATTATCCAGTAACATTAATATCAATATAAAATCAAAAATAATTGATGTGGCCGATGTTAGCAATACTTATTTAATATAAGTTTCATGTTTTTAATAATAGTGGTTTAGCTATTTATCTTCTCAATACTTTTTATTTAATTATCTAAGCATTGTTGCCCTAACGAAGGTTAGTTTTGAATGGTGTTAAAAATAAGTAAGTTCATATTAATAATTTAATTAATCATAAGGAGGTTAATATGAAAAAAATGATGACAATTGGTCTTGCGGTACTGCCGCTGTTGTTCATCCATAATGCTTTTGCAGATAATCATAAGAATAAATCCAAAAGAGCAATAAAGGCTGAAGATAAAATCATGCAAAAAAACTTTGTTACGGTTTATACTTATCAAGCTTTGGCAACAGATGAAGATTGTTGGGCAACATTTTACGATAAAGACAACTATAAAGGAGCAAACTTAACTTTAGCAGGTAAACATACTTTGGGGGATGTTGATTTTGACCTTAAGCCTTATACTCTTGGTGGTGATCCTGACAGCGTTAAGGTTGGCTCAAAAGCAACACTCTATCTTTATGGTGATGAAGACTACAAAGATTTGGATTATACAATTAAACCCAATGCGGAGCTTGCAAAGCTTAAAAAAATACCGGTATGGGATGATATTGAAAGCGTCCGTTTAACCTGCAGTAAGTAATAAAAATATTAATCAAAATAAAAAAGGAAATATTATGAACAAAGATATAATTAAAGGAAACTGGAAACAAATAAAAGGAATGGTAAGAGAAAAATGGGGAGAAATTTCTCATGATGATATTGATCGAATGGAAGGAAATTACGATCAAATTGTAGGTAAAATCCAAGAAACGTATGGTAAAAGCAAAGAAGAAGCTGAAAATGAATTTAACAGCTGGATTAATCAACAGAACATCCATCGTTAATTGGCTTTGTTTTATTGAGCTTAAGCTTAAATAAAAATATAAAAACTCTACGCTTAAAGGCAATATTTGGGTGTAGAGTTTTTTTTATCAATAAAGAAAATGCGGCATCTACATCCTTGATATGACCAAGATATCTCTTTAACGTGGACAATGACCAATCATAACTGGCTAGAGCCCATCAAAATACCATTTTAATAATGGCACATGTTTTGCTATTTGTTCAGGCATGAGGCTTAGGGTGAAACAATACTTTGGATTTTATATTTTTATTTTATCTTTATCTTTTATTTATGCTCAGAATAATTATTTTGAAATTGCTGAACAAAGTCTACTAAGAGCCAAGTATACTGCATTATCCAATGCAGAAGAGTCTTCTGAAGTTGAGGAAGAAAGAATTGACTGGGACTATTTTCAAACTAATCCCAACTACTTGGGGATTTGGGGTTTAATGGCAGTGTATGTCTATGATAATGAAAAGCTAAGTTTTTATGATGCAGAACATATACGAACAGATTTAAATATATCCCAACTTTTTGAAAAAAAATATGAAACATCAGATGATAGAAGCAATCTTGAAATTAGACTTGATGATACATTCTTACAAACCAGAACGAGAAGAAGAGTCAATATTACTCACAGAAACGGGTTTCAGGTTGCACATTCAATGCTATTGGTAAAAATTAGATCAGTGTTTGGTCTGATTTTAAATCAATTGGATTTAGATGTTCCAAAAAACATGACGATTATGTGTGGTCTAAGTGTACATCATACGATGGTGTGTATGCATGAGGAATATATTCAAGGTCAGCCCTTATCCAAAAAAATTGTGATGTTTATGTATAAAGAAGAATCATTTTAAGCATTAAAATAATAGATAACTTTATATATACTCAGGATTTTAAATGTTTTTTAAGCTTATGAGCTCAAAGCGAGTTAACCTATTGATGAAAATATAATCTGAAGTATTTTTTGCATCAGAGCATTTTTTTTGTTATTTCAACAGTATTAATCGTTTAAACGCGTCTTAAAGGGGAGATTTATGTCATATATAAAACACGTTTTGTTAGTGAGTTTACTGGGCTTATCAAGTGCATTTGCTTTTAATATCAACTATTTGGCAACATATGTTTGTGATGAAGCCCATTTAAAAGATGCGCAGCCTAGTAACTTTAACCAAGATGCATGTGAACAGGGATTTTTGATGGGCTATCAAGACTATTATCAGTCTAACTCTGGACAGAAAAGCAATATAGATCAATTGGTCTTAGAGTATGCATTAGGCTCAAGTGACACAAGCTTAAAGCAATGGTTTATTAAAGGTTATGCATTGGCTGAACAGTTAGAAGAATACAACCCTTGTCTTGCCTATGGCTACTGTTCAACCCAAACAGTTAATGATCAATTAGAACAACGCTTTATTAGTACTGATCAAATTGACGGGTGTAATGCTGGTTTTAAAGCATTGAATAATGGACATAAAGATGCTCAGGACTATCGTAGTCTAATAGATACCATCAATAGTATAATTGCAGGCTTAAATAATAATGCTGACTATAAAGAAGGATTTTATTTTGGAGCGATTCAAGGTTTTCGCTGCCATTAAAGTTTATTAGCGTTGATCTGCATAAGAATTGTACTCAAGGGTATCTTGGACATCTCCATTGCCTTCTATAAAGTATGCCAAGCTCCAACCATTGTGTATGTTTCCACCATCAACTAATTCGCTGAAATTTCTTGAAAAGTAATTGTGGGTGACGGTAACTTTGGTAGAAACATTGGCAGTTCCAATTTTAACATCATACCAAGGACCGCAGCCGCTTGCATAAAAAGAAATACATGTCATATCTACATCAGGTGTGGTTTGAAAGGTATTATGCTTCACAATGACCTTACGTTCTAAGCTTAAATGGTAGTTTGAAGTTTCATGGGTTTCTGCGCCATAATCAGCACCTCCTGCATAGTCTCTATTGCCTCTTATCAGTAAGCTTCTTTTAAGAACAAACCCTTGACCGGCACCCGTATTGTTTTGCCCTACGGCAACAGCATTCCAATACCACTTTATTTTAAGATTAAAAAAGTAACCTAGCTCAGCATCAGGACCATTGTAAATGGCATCATAATGTTGATCACCAAGGTCAGAGTAAGCTATCCAACCGCGTTCTCCACGTAAAAAAATGGTGCTTGAATCGGGAAAATTTTTTATTTCCATATTGCTAATATAGCCTTTGCCACGACCAACACCACATAAGGTTTCTCTTTCTTGATTGGGATTGCTAGATGTACCAAAAACCCTAAAACCAGTTACTACACTTCCAGATTTAAGTTGGATGCAAGCATCATTACCCCCTGGATTATAATCACAGGTTATCTTTGGACCGGAACTATTTTGTCCTCTATCTCCTGCTAACATAACATGGTCTGGAATAACAATAGGTCCATCAGTTACTAAAAAATCTTTTTCAAGCCATACAATTTGACCGGGAGAAGCTTGGCTTAATGTGTTTCTTAGTTTTGCTAAACTATCAGCCCCTGAAATAATAAAATCTGCATCTGATTTTTTTGGGCCTATTGTATAGCCGCTACCTCCTCCAATTGGGTAATCATTGACAGTAGAAAGAGCTCCTATTTCATTGTTTGGATACTCTCTAGGAATGGGCAGGAAGTTAGAAAAGTAACCTTCCGCTAATGGGATATCAGGGTCAATGGCTAGGTTTTCAGTTGGATCTGGAACTGGCTCATTAAAGGGGGGCATAGGATTATTTTCACTTTGAATGATAAAAGATTGGCCACAAGCAGCAAAAAAAGCCAATAGGATCAAACTACACATGTATAAGATTTGGGCAACATGCTTAGATCCATAAAAATGCATGTTAATATAAAGAGCAAGTTATATGCCATGAAAAATAGATATAAGGTGTTGATTTTTAAGAACCTATCAACGATAAAATCATGTTTGTATAAGATTTGCGTAAACTTTAGTTTAATTTAGTTGTGGTATTTGAACAGTGTTTTTAACAATGGGGTTTTGCAACTAAAGTTAAATTAAGATAGAATAAAAAGACATGCATAATCATGCAACACCGTTTAAGTCTATAGGAGTATAACATGAAGCAAAAAATAAGATTTTATCTTTTAAAAAGAACTTATATAGTTTGCCTAAGTCTACTTTTAGCAAGTTGTGGGAGCTTTATTGATTTTGATGGATCAGAAGTTAATGAACAGCAACCCACAATTTCTGGCCTAAGAATTGAAAATAATCAAATTATTATAACAGGTGTTAACATGGACACAATTGAAAGAGTGTTGGCTAATTCTGTAGATTTAAATGGGTACTTATTTCAAATTGAAAATCAAAACACCAGTCAAGTGACATTGAATGTTTTTCACCAACTTGGCAATGCGCTAAATATTAGTGTTGATTCAATTCTGAGCTTTATGGTTGAAACAGCTTATGCACAACAACAAGTTTCTGTTAACTTGGATGGAGTGGGTGTTCCCACTGGGGCTGTGATGCCTTTTAATCTGGCAACATGTCCAAATGGTTGGGTGTTGATGGATGGCAATAATAGTACATTGGATATGCGTGGAAGAGCTGTTATAGGTTCTGGCCAAGGTGCAGGTTTAAACAATTATAATTTTCAAGAACAAAATGGTGTAGAAAGTAATACGCTAAGCGAAACAAATCTTCCAAGTTCTGTTCTTCCAGTAACAGGCTCAGGCGCAATACTAGGTACAACCAATGATGCGATTTTAGATGAGATGGCTCCTGACTCAATGTTTGGAACGGCAGGGTTTCCTATATATACACCAGATGCAATGGGTCTTTTGACAGTTAGAATGAAAGAAGGCTCAGTAGATCTAGCTTCTCTTCAATTTGATGGGGCCAATGATACGCCTGTTAACAATATGCAGCCATACACTGCTTTGATCTACTGCCAAAAAGATTAAGACTAAGTTTTTTAATTTAATGTAAAGCTCAAAAGAGCATACGACAGTCTGTAAAAGGTTATTTTTTATTTTATAAAAGCGCTGATTACAGCATCATTCCCAAGTAATGAAAAAAAGTGTAGTATAAATGCATTAAAGAAATAAATGTGACTAAACTATGAAATGTTAAATTATTGGTATGCAAAATGAGATGAGTTTTTTTATTTCTTGATAAATCAGGTGTATTGCCAGTTTATTTCCTTAAACACTTTTTTGTTAATATATACGTGGTTTAAATAGAGATAAAGTTAAGGGGAAATTTTCATAATTAGAAAACCCTTTTAATAAAATACAAAAGCTATGAATTTAAATTATTTTAGTTTTTATTTAAAGCATTCTTGAGTAGTTTTGTTATAGTTCATTTATGAATACAACACTATTAAAAGATAAAGTTTTAATTGTTAGTGGAGCCAGCCGTGGAATTGGTAAAGCCATTGCCTTGCGAATGGCTAAAGCTGGAATGCGGGTTGTTATCTTGGGAAAGACTGAAAATCCCCACCCAAAAGTACCTGGGACAATCCATGAGACAGTTGCAGACATTGAAAAAGAAGGTGGACAAGCCTTGGCGGTAGCTTGTGATGTTCGTGATACGGAGCAACTTGCATCTGCAGTTGAAAAGACGCTAAAGACTTTTGGTCAGTTAGATATGGTGGTAAATAATGCTGGAGCCATTCAATTACAAACTTTGGATCAACTTGAGAGCAAACGAATTGATTTAATGACCCAAATCAATGCCTATGCGCCAATTCATCTTATTAAATTTGCCTTACCTTACCTGAAAAACAGTGAACATGCGCATATTTTGAACATATGCCCACCTATTGACTTAGATCTTAAATGGTTTGCTAAGCATAGTATTTATACAGTTTCTAAATACAGTCAAAGTATGCTTACTTTAGGTTTATCAGAAGAATTTAAAAAAGACGCTATTGCAGTGAATGGGCTTTGGCCTAAAACCTTGGTTGCAACGGCAGCTGTTCAAAATTTATTGGGTGGTGATCAAATGATTCAGCGTAGCCGTAAAACAGATATTGTAGCAGATGCCGCACATTGGATTTTTTGCCAATCTCCAGAAAAAACAACTGGGAATTTGTTTTTAGATGAAAATGTTTTATCAAAAGCTGGGATAAGCAACTTAGATCAGTATGCAATTAATCCAGATATGGGCCTACAAAATGATTTATATGTTTCTTAATGGTAACGTTAAAATTGTATAGTAAACTTGATTAACAAAAATCATACATCTATTTTTTACAAAACCATCCACAAATCATAAGGGTTTGGAAAAACTGTACTGGACAATCTAACCCAGCTTGTTTGATTTGCTCTTCAGTTTTAGAGGGGGGGAGAACAGTTAACACTTCTTTAAGCTGGTGGGGTAATTTTGTTAAACTTTCTGGGGTTGCTCCCATCAGTTTTTGTACTTCTTCCCATTTTTCAAGCATCAATGGAAATTGGGGTGAATTTAGGTCATAGCTGATTTCTGCATGAATAAGATAGCCGTCTTTTTGTAGGCGTGAAGCCATATTTTGAAAAAAATGTATCCGTTGTGTATTTTCAACAAAATCTCCAACAAAGAGACTTAAGATGGCAGAAAATTTTTCTTGTTTTGGAAGATCTTCAATGTATCCATGAACAAACTTACATTGATTGGCAAGACCTTCTTCGGTTATTCTTTTTTTGCAAACCTTTAACATTGATTCTGAAGGTTCAAGCGCAACAAAATTCCATTGAGGAAAAACCTTTGCAAACCAAATGATTTCAGATCCAGTTCCTGCACCAACACATAAAATTTTTGAGTCTTTAGGAAGGTCTTGTAAAAGTAAACGGACAGTAAAGTGTAAGGCTTCTTTTATTGGGCTTAACTTACTATTGCGTTCATCATAAGCTTGCGCCATATCTTCATTAAAAAAATCTTGTGGTATATTCTTAGACATAAAAAATTCTTTCCTAAGGTATTTTATATTCAATAGCACAAAATAACGTTTAAGATGGTTTTTATCTAGAACTTTACTGATTTTTTACTTTTAAATTTAAGTCAAGCGTTTAAAGTGATTGGGTATATTGGGATAAATGATTTATTAAAAATACAATAACTACGTTTTTTTATAATTTAAGTGATATATACATAAGGAAATCAAATGGGAATTGCTACTGACATCATATACTTAATTATTACGGCGTTTTTTTTGGGTATTGTTCTGCAACGTTTAGGGCAGCCAATTATTCTTGGATATATTGGGGCAGGTATTCTTTTGGGACCGCATACAGGCGGAGTAACGGTTTCAGATGTTCATGAAATTGAAAAGTTGGCTGAAATTGGGGTAGCACTTTTATTGTTTGCCTTAGGTTTAGAGTTTTCATTTAAAGACTTAAAGCCGGTGAAATGGGTTGCGTTAGGAGGTACTCCTATACAAATGTTATTAACCATTGCATTGGGTTATGGAATTGGAGCGTATTTTGGTCTTGATTGGAAAGAGTGTATTTGGTTAGGATCACTTCTTTCTCTATCTAGTACCATGGTAGTGTTAAAAACTTTAATGAATCAAGGCTGGTTGGGAACATTATCAAGTAAAGTAATGATAGGCATGCTTATTGTTCAAGATTTAGCAATTGTGCCACTTATGATTCTTCTTCCACAATTGAATGATCCTTCTGGGGGTGTATTAATATTAATGATGTCTCTGTTAAAAGCACTTGGATTTATTGCAGCTATGGTTGTGGTGGGGACACGTGTTTTTCCAATGATTTTGTCATATATTGCAAAATTAGGGTCAAAAGAATTGTTTTTGTTAGCCATTGCCGCTTTGGGACTAGGGGTTGGCTATCTTACTCACCTAGCAGGGCTATCATTTGCTTTTGGTGCATTTGTTGCTGGAATTGTGTTGAGTGAGTCTGACTTTGGTCACCAAGCATTGAGTGACATTATTCCATTACGTGATTTATTTGGTTTATTATTTTTTGCTTCTGTTGGAATGTTATTGGACCCCGTTTTTGTAATCAATCATTATTTAGAAATCTTATTCTTGGTTGTTGTGATTAGTTTTGGAAAAGGATTGATTTTTTCAGGCATTGCTAAAATTTTTCGTTATAAAAATATTGTACCCATGGCAGTTGGAGCAGGGTTATTTCAAGTAGGTGAGTTTTCATTTGTTCTTGCGCAACTTGGAGTCTCCAGTAACGCAATTTCTCAAGACTTGTATGGGCTGGTATTGAATACTGCAATCATAACAATGGTTATTACACCCTTTGTTTCAAAACTGGTTCCTAAAGCCTATGCATTTAAAAAACGTTTTGTAAAAAATGAAAAACTATCCATGGCAAATATAAGTGAGTCTAATTTAAAGAAACATACAGTGATTGTAGGTGGTGGAAGAGTAGGGTCTAGCCTGGCAAAAGTGTTCCAAAAAATTGATAAATCTTTTATTATCATAGAGCATGATCATTATCGTTTTTTAGAACTTAAAAAAAAGAATGTCCCCGTTATTTATGGTGATGCAAATCATACCGTTGTGCTCAATTCTTCAAAAGTAAGTCAAGCGCATAGTATGGTTGTAACAAGTCCTGATTTGGTTATCAGCACCAATATTATTAAAAAATCAAAACAAATTAATCCAAACCTAGCTTTTGTGGCAAGAGCTTCAGATATATATTCTTTAACAACATTTCAAAACTTGGGTGTACAAAATGTTGTTTTGCCTGAATATGAAGCAAGTTTTGAAATGCTTAGAGAAACATTATTATTAGATGAAATGCCTGTGAATGAGATTCAAGCCTATACAGAAGATCTTCGTAAAGATTTATTTTCACCTTACTTTACTAAAAATGGAGAATACGAAACTTTACAACAACTTAAAACCGCTGAGCATCAATTCCCACTGAAATGGTTTCAAATTAAAGAAACCAGTCAGCTCAAAATGCAAACAATTGGTGGCTCACAAACGCGTTCAAAAACAGGTGCTTCAATTGTAAGTATTGTTAGAAAAAACGTTGCTATTCCAAATCCAGAAATAGATCAAATTTTTCAAGTTGGAGACTGGGTTGCGATTATAGGTAATAAAGATGCACAAAAAGCATTTTCAGAACTTGCCAAATAACTACCCCATATACAAATAGAATAAATTGTGTTGTTAGAATTGCTATGGGGTAAGCAATTCAATTAGAATATTATAAACTAAAGAACTTGTCGTTTGCGATAAAACAAGAATAGACCACAGTAAACATAAATTTTTTTGTTTGATTTTAACATAAGAGTTTATATTGTCGTTATCTATAACTGGTAATGCAATAAGTTAAGATTTTTTTTTGTAAAAACACAAGTCGCCTTTGATATAGCTAAAAGTAAATCAGTGTATTTTAAGGAGCTTGGATTTTATAAATTTATACCTGTTGGGGATTATTTTTTGATTTTGAAGAACATTGAAGTCATTTAAACTAAAAAAGAATTATTGTAATTGATTGCTTTGATTGAGCTAACTTTAGTCAGGTGAATAAAAAGCTAAAAGAGATATGTATAGATATGAAAGAGTTGTTAAAAGCAATGAACAACAATAGAACAAAAAGGAGCAAACAATGAAAAAAATAATGATAGCTTTGGTAACAGGCTTTATATCTTTTGCCTATGCTAATGAAACCTATATTGTAGAAAACAATGATAGAGATATTCAAGTAGGAGCAGTATTTTTGATGCCCTATCAACTGAGTGAACCAGAAGGTTCAACTGCATCCTTATTTGGCGCAAGGGGTGAGATTTTTCCAGATCCAAGCTGGAGCTTGGGTATAGAAGCTATATTTGGAGTTGAGGATAAAGGTTTTGATGAAAACCCACTTTACGTAACGCCGTTACTTAATTTTTATCCTAGTTCCAATAGAGCCATTGAACCTGTTGTTAACTTAGGGCTTCCAATTTTATTGAATACATCTGATAATAATATTGGTGTAAGAGGGGGGATAGGTTTAATGACCACATTGGGTGATACGGGCCTGGGATTAAAGTACTCTTTTGATGTAAATTACTTTTTTGATCAAGAGGTACTTAGTCTAAACCTTGTTAACTTGGCATTAAACTACTCATTTTAATTAAACTTAATTAAAAAAGCCTCTTTTTCATCTTACACAGGGATGATGAAAAAGAGGTTTTTTTATTGTTCAGTTTAAGAATAATATTCTTTTTAATACTGGAAACGATATTCAGGCGTTTGTTGGTCCAGCTCCAAGTATTTTATTTAGTGATAATATAAGAAGTGATCCTCAAATTGATTCTGACTATAAAGCTCTTTCAGCAATTAGTCCGGGAGTAGATGCTGGCATTGATGTTGGCTTAGATTTTTTAGGCAATGCGCCTGATATTGGAGTATTTGAATATTCAGAATAATTGATTCTCAAGTTAGAACTTTTTTAGACTATAGCATTGATGTTATTACTTTTTCTGATAGTGTCTATTAATCATAATGAATTGAAGACTTAGGAGATAACATGAACATTGCAATTATTGGGTCTAATAGAGGCATTGGTTTAGAGTTGGTTAAACAGTATGTACAAGCAGGACATAATGTCTATGCTTTTTGTCGGCGTTCATCAGCAGACTTGGAGCAAGTAAAGCCCAAAAAAATCATTACTGGTTTTGATGTTCAAGAGTTTACTTCAGCTAAACATGCATTGAATACAATAAAAGACATTCACTTTGATCAAGTGATTCATGTGTCAGGAATTCTTAAAGGAGACCGTCTAGAAACACTGGATGAAACAGGTTTACTTAAACAGTTCCACGTAAATGCCATTGGACCAATCTTGAGTTTTAAAAGTTTTTTACCATTCATGAACAAAGGAACAAAATTTTCAATATTGAGTAGCAGAGTAGGTTCAATTGCGGATAATAGTTCTGGTAACAATTATGGATATAGGATGTCAAAAGCTGCGGTTAATATGGCTGCAAAAAATTTAAGTATTGATGCGAAAGACAAAGAAATAACAGTCCTAATTTTACATCCCGGTTATGTTAAAACAGATATGACTCAACATACTGGAAATATAAGTGCAACTGAATCTGCCCAGCAGTTAATAAAACTGATTGAAGAAAAGAGCTTTGCTGATACCGGTACTTTTTGGCATGCCAATGGTGAAGCTTTACCTTGGTAACAAAAGAAAATTATGCAATTATTTTGATTTAACGCTTAATCATTAAATATACTACTGATGGCTGTTCTTTAGATTAAAAGGCAAGATTAGCGGCGTCGCGCTTAAACTTTTAATAAAACAAGATTTTTTTACTTAAATAGTATAGCTATACAAGCTAATTTTTTATTAGAACTGGATTCTTTAATATGAAAAAAGAAGTGTATAAAAAAATATGGGCAATTGCTTGGCCATTGATTATTGCCAATAGCTTTTGGAATTTACAATTAACCATTGATAGAATTTTTTTAGGTGGTTTTTCAACAGAAGCCTTAGGTGCTGCCATGGCAGTCATGGGGGTCTTTTGGGTACCTATGGCTTTATTACAGCAAACTGCGGCCTATGTGACTACCTTTGTTGCACAGTTTTTTGGAGCAAAAAAGGAGCATAAAATTGCAAGTAGTCTATGGCAAAGTATTTATATCAGTATTATTGGGGGAATTTTGTTTTTTGCTTTGAACTTTTTTTCAAAACCATTTTTTGAATTTGTGGGGCATTCAGATAACATACAAAAATTAGAGATCATTTATTACAATGCATTGAGTTTTTCTGCTTTGCCTACAGCCTTGGTTGCGGCCATTAGTGGCTTTTTTACAGGTTTAGGCTTAAGCAGACAAGTGATTGGAATCAACCTTATAGGTTTATTATTTAATGTTATCCTGGATTATTGCTTAATCTCAGGAAATTTAGGTTTTGATGCTTACGGTATAGCCGGTGCTGGTTATGCCACAGCCTTGGCAACATATTGCGCAGTGATTTATGGAATCTATTTATTATTAACCCATAAAAAAGTTAAAAGATACAATCTTTTTCAATCCATCAAACTTGACTTAAAGCTGATGAAAAAATTTATTCGTTATGGCATTCCTAGTGGTTTTCAATGGGCTTTAGAAGGTTTAGCATTTACTGTCTTTTTAATCATGATGGGTAACTTAAAAAACGGTGATGTAGCCTTATCCAGTTCAAGTATCTCCGTTACTATTATGTTATTGGCAGTTTTACCTGCCATGGGGGTTGCGCAAGCCGTATTGACTTTGGTTGGTCAAAAAATGGGAGAGAAACAACCAGAACAAGCTCAAGAATACACTTGGGGGGGAGTACAAATATCATTTGTTTACATCTTAACAGTGGCTTTAAGCTTTATTGTGTTTCCTGAGTTTTATTTGTCTTGGTTTAAAAACGAAGCCAATCCAGTATTATGGTTAGAAGTGAGCAATACAGTTCCTACGTTATTAATGATTGTTGGAGCGTTTACTATTTTAGATAGTATGTACCTTAATATTTCTTTTGCTCTGAAAGGGGCAGGAGATACAAAGTTTGTTTCTTTAATGGCCTTAATTATTCCATGGCCGTTTATGGTTTTTCCTACATATATGTTAAAAAGTCATTCTAATGCACTTATTTTGTCATGGATCAGTGTCCTATTTTACGTAACAATTATTAATGCAATACTATTCATAAGGTTTAAAAGAGGTTATTGGAAAACTATTGATATGGTTCATTAAGTTATGTCTGGTGCTTAAGATTAACCTTTGTTTAAAACAATATGAATATTATTTTTGTGCTAGACTATTTTTTATTTTAAAGTAGGTTACAGCAACATTATGTCAAGTCCACTTTTAAGCGTTAATCAGTTAAGCCAAGCGCATGGCGTAAAAAAGCTTTTTAAAGACTTAAGTTTTGCAATTCAACCTCAAGATAGAATTGGTTTATTAGGACCCAATGGAGCTGGAAAGTCGACCTTATTGAATATTATTGCAGGTCAGTTGAAAGCTGACTCTGGCCAAGTCATTTATTCACAAAATTTAAAATTTGGATATTTAGATCAAATCCCTACATTTAAACACGAAACAATTGAAGAGGAACTTTTAGCTGTTTTAGAGGATGCTTTTGACAAACGGCAACGGTCAATGGCAGAAGAGCTCATATCTCGCTTAGGTCTTGATACGGGAAGTTTCAATAGGCATGCTGAACTTAAAACTCTATCAGGAGGACAGCAAAAAAGAGTAGCATTGGCTAGAGAGTTATTGAAACAACCAGATTTATTAATCTTAGATGAACCCACCAACCATCTTGATATTGAAAGTTTATTGTGGTTGGAAGATTATCTTGAACAGCAAAAAAACTTAACTTTACTGTGTGTCAGTCATGATCGCTTATTTTTGCAAAATGTATGTCATACAATTTTTGATTTAGATCCAAAATATAAAGATGGCTTGTTAAAAATTGATGGGTCATATGATCATTATTTACAACACAAAGAAAATATATTGCAGACACAAGAATCTTTAGAGTCAAGTCAAGCTAATGTTTTGCGTCGAGAAACAGAATGGTTGCAACAAGGTGCCAAAGCAAGAACAACAAAAGCCAAAGCCCGGATAGAAAATGTCTATAAGTTAAAAACTGAAGTTGAGGCTTTAAGAGCACTGAATAAAAAGCGTGATCTTAGCATTGAGTTTTCCGTCAATGAAAAGTTACCTAAAAAACTTATAGAGGCTAAAAAAATATCAAAAGCTTATGCTGATAAAACTTTGTTTAAAAATTTTGATTTGAATTTAATGGCAGGCTCAAGAATAGCTTTATTAGGCAAAAATGGCGTGGGTAAAACCACTCTGATACGGTGTTTGTTGGGTGAAGAAAATGTGGATGCAGGACATATAGAAAGGGCAGAGAATTTATTTGCCAATTATATAGATCAAGCAAGAGCAGGTTTAGAATTAGAAAAAAGTTTAATAGAAAATTTAGACAGCCAAGGTGGGCATGTTTTTGTTAACGGGACACCTTGGTTTATTGACGCCTATTTAAATAGGTTTAATTTTAAAAAAGAACAGTTTAATATGCCTGTTAAAGCTTTATCTGGAGGAGAAAAGGCACGCTTGATGCTGGCCAAGTTAATGCTCAAACCATCACCTATTATTGTTTTAGATGAACCAACCAATGATTTAGATATAGAAACCTTGGATGTGTTAAGAGATGCTTTAAAAAGTTATACCGGGGCAGTTATTTTAGTAACACATGACAGGTTATTCATGGAGCAGGTCTGTGACAGTATTATAGCCTTTACAGAAAAAAACGATTTATTAAATGATGAAGAGGGAGAGCTTATTCGCTTTGAATCTTATTTACAATGGCAAGATTGGAAGAATGAACGTAAAAAGCAAGAGCAAGCTAAACTTGAACAATTAAAACAAACCCAAAAAAAGAAAAGCTCAAATGTATTAAAAATGAGCTATAAAGAAAGTTATGAACTAGAGCATATTGAGTCGCATATTCAGGAAAAAGAAGAGCAGCTCGAAGCAGTTAAACGCGAAATTACCAGTGAAGCCGTTGTCAGTAACCCTGAGAAATTAATTGAATTGTCAAAACAGTTGAATGCTTTAGAGAATGAAGTTGAAACAATGTATCAACGCTGGGCAGAGCTGGATGAAAAGCAAAAGCTTTGTATGAAGTAAGTTTTAAAGAGAAAGGTTTTAAGCTGTAGTGTGGGGTATAAGTTTAAATTTTCAGAAAATTAAGTTACCATCAATATATTCTCTATTATGGAAAAATATAGCGAAAAATACTGTAGCGCTCTGTACCTATCCATTGGTCAATGGTTTGAGAAACTTCTTCAAAATTGTCATTGTAAGCTGAAATCGAATCAAGGTTTAAATATTGTTTCCAGATTGTAGATATAGAAATTAAGTTATTAATGGTTTCAATGCATTGTACTGTTCTTTTTTGCTCACATTGCTCATAAAAATTTGGAAAATTGGATTGCCAACCATTCAGAAAAAACTGAGTTAATAATATTATTCCATAGTCTGTTGGTAAGTTATTGACCAAGGATTTATATTGTTGATAATTAAGGTTATACAAGCTTTCACTTAAATACTTCAGATCTGTAACAAAGTGGATTCTATATTTACCTGTAATAAGATATGAATTTTCAAGTGCCATAAACTTAGTGTCTGAAATAGGAGCCCAACTCAACTTAAAATCTAGACGATTAACATGACTTTTCCTAAATTTAAAGTCATTTGGGTTGCTAGGGTTGTACTTGATTTCAAATTTTTCCAAAGCCGCTTTAAGTTCATATAAAGTGGGGTTGGACGCTTTTAACGTGTTGTAAGATGAAAAAATTAAACTAATAAATATAACAAGTACTTGCCGCATGATTCCCCCAATCTTTAATTCTACTAGATCTTTTTATATGCTTTGTCTATAGAAAATTTTTAAAATTTTAATCATTAAAGATCTGGAGCCTGAAAACACTTTTTGTTATGAGTGAATGTTATGTATACTTTGCGCTCGTATCAGAAACAAGCTGTTGAGAGTACCATTAGGTATTTTCAAAAAAAGCGCGATCCAGCCTTGATTGTTTTGCCCACTGGGGCAGGTAAAAGTTTGGTGATTGCTGAGCTGGCACGTGTTGCCAAAGGCAGGGTCTTGGTTTTGGCGCATGTCAAAGAGCTGGTTGAGCAGAATCATGCTAAATTTGAAAGCTATGGCCTTAAAGCTGGAGTATACTCTGCAGGTTTAAATAAAAAACAAAGCCAAGACAAAGTTATTTTTGGCAGTATTCAGTCTGTTGCTAATGCAACGGACAATTTCTTTGAGGCTTTTACTTTGTTGGTGATTGATGAGTGTCACCGAGTCAACATTGATTCTGATACCCAATATGGAAAAGTCATTCAAAAACTGAAATCTAAAAACAATGATTTATGTATTCTAGGTTTAACAGCCACTCCCTACAGAACAGATTTGGGTTGGTTGTACAATTATGCAGAGAGTGGTGAGGTGAAAACAACGGAGCCCAGATTTTTTCAGTATTGTATTTTTGAGCTTCCATTGCAGTATATGATTAAGCATGGGTACTTAACCCCTCCTGTAAAAGTAAATATTCCTGTTACTTGCTATGATTTTTCTGAACTAGCAGAGCCCGGAAAACTTTATACAAGCAAAGAAGTGGATGAATTGTTAAAACAGCAACGCAGTCTAACACCTCTCATCATAAAAAATATTGTTGATATTACTGAAAAATATGATCGTCAAGGCGTGATGATTTTTAGCAGTACGGTTAAGCATGCCAAAGATATTCTTAAATATTTGCCAGCGGGTGAAGCACGTTTAATTATTGGAGAAACAGAAAATTTAGAGCGTGATCAAATTATAGAAGCTTTTAAACAAAAAGAATTTAAGTACCTGGTAAACGTATCAGTTTTGACCACAGGCTTTGATGCTCCGCATGTAGATGTCATTGCTATTTTAAGGCCCACTGAGTCTATTAGTTTGTATCAACAGATTGTGGGTAGAGGTTTGCGTTTAGATAACCATAAAAAAGATTGTTTTGTTTTGGACTATACAGGCATGAGTTATGATATTTACAGTCCACAAATCAGTGATAGAAAAACCACATCCAACTCTGTACCTGTCTTAGTTGAATGTCCGCAATGTTCTTTTGAAAATACTTTTTGGGGTATTGTTGATGATGAAGGTTATGTGATTGAACACTATGGTAGAAAATGCAAAGGAGGTGTGTTTGATCATGAATCGTACACCATCAAACCCTGTGCTTATAGATTTAGATTTAAGCTATGTGACAAATGTGGTGAACAAAATGATCTGACGGCAAGGACATGTACCAGCTGCCAGCATGAACTGGTGAGTGCAGAAGAAAAACTAAAGCAAGCCAAGTTGTCTAAAACAGCCCATGTCCTGATTCCAGATCATGTTGAATGGCAAGAAAGAAAAGATAAAAATGGCAATGATTTTTTACAAATTAAATATTATGATTTTGATGCCAACGCTTTGTCTGAGTATTATTATTTAAATAACCGAACCAGCATTCAGAAGTTTCATATTAATTTTTTACGCTCGCATATGAAAAGACCAGAAATGCCAATCAATATCAATTCTATTCAAGATGTTATTGCTGCACAAAAACAGTTTAGAATGCCGGCGTTTATCATAGCCAGAAAACAAGATAAATTTTGGAAAATAACTGAAAAAATCTTTGCCGAAGAAGTACAGCATAATGTAACGTACTAACAAAACAAAGGAGAAAAGAACCATGCCAAAAAATACTGCCAGTTGTTTATGTCAATCCGTAAAAATGCAAGCAAATCAGGCCAAGACAGCAGTTGGTGCCTGCCATTGTGGTATGTGTAGAAAAGTTGCTGGCGGCCCCATGTTGGCCGTAGAATGTGGGCAAGATGTTCAAATATCGGGTCAAGAGCATGTAGGAATTTATAATTCTTCAGATTGGGCAGAAAGAGGTTTTTGTAAAGTTTGTGGCAGTGGTTTATTTTATCGTTTAAAAGAGAGTCAACAGTACTATATTCCTGCAGGATTGTTTGAAAATCAAGAGTTTAAATTTGATCATCAGGTTTTTATTGATGATAAACCCGACTATTATGATTTTGCCAATGAAACCTATAATATGACTGGACAAGAAGTTTTTGAAAAAGCCAAGAGCGAAGGAGTTTAAGCCATATGTTTTATATTGATGCCTATGTTATCCCTGTTAAAAAAGATCGTTTAGATGAATACAAAGTACTATCTCAATTATCGTCAGAAGTTTGGCTAGATCATGGAGCTTTATTTTACACAGAAGCTTTGGCTGACGATGTTAATTTAGGTGAAGTCACCTCTTATTATAGAAGTGTTGATTTAAAAGAGGATGAAGTTTTGGTAACAGGTTTTGCTGTTTACAAAAATAAAGAAGATAGAGATACGGTAAATAAAAAAGCCATGGAAGATCCCCGGTTCAAAGATGTTGATTTTGATAATGCTCCCTTTGATATGCAGCGTATGTATTGGGGAGGATTTTCCAGTATTACGGCTCTAGGCGCAATTGATCAAACTAAGTTGTAATAAATGAGCTTGTTAGCGATTGATAAAGAACTTAATGCTTTAAAAAATAAAACTTACGCTGAACATGCGCAGAGGTTTTTTAAAACGGCAAAAGGCGAGTATGGTGAAGGTGATTGTTTTTTAGGTATTCGTGTTCCTGCTCTTAGAAAGCTTGCCAAACAATATAAAAATATTGATTTGAGTGCTGTTCAAAAACTTTTAGATTCAAAATGGCATGAAAAAAGATTGATGGCTTTATTTATTTTAATTCATCAATATAAAAACAGTCCAGATCAAGTTTATAAAATGTATATTAATAATTTTAAAAACATCAATAACTGGGATTTGGTAGATACCAGCTGTCATAAAATTATTGGTCCTTATCTTTTTGAAAAAGATAGATCTATTTTGTACAAGTGGTCAAAGTCAAAAGATTTGTGGACCAAGAGAATCAGTATGATGTCCACTTATTACTTTATTCAAAGAAAACAATTTGAAGATGCTTTAAATTTGGCAGAAATATTATTGAATGACAAACATGATTTGATTCATAAAGTGGTGGGGTGGATGTTACGAGAAATTGGTAATAAATCAAAAGCAACAGAAGACACATTTTTAAAAAAGCATTACAAGGTTATGCCTAGAACCATGTTGCGCTATGCTATTGAAAAATATCCCCAGACCGAGAGAAAAAAAATATTGAATTCTTTGTGGTAAGATCAGTTAGTCAATAATAGCTGAGGAAGCTTTTTTTAATCGGTCTAAGATACCAAACCATTGAGGATCTTTTTGCCAAGAAGATTTTATATGGCAGACAAATGAATCCTGGTGAATATCTTGGTGCAATAAACTGTAAAGCTTTCGTGCTGCCATAATTGGGTCATCAGGAAGTTTTAACTCAGCATAACGTTTAATTTTTTTAGTGTTTAAAAAATTCGTTACAATCGATAAATCAAAAGTTGATGTTAAAAATAAAGGTTTGCTTGGCATGTAGTGATCTTCCATCATGCCTGGTGCTTCAATAGAACTTGTATGTTTTATTTCTGTACAATCAATACCTATGGCCGCAAAGTCCTTTTTGTTTAGCATCCCTGGCCGTAAGATCTTTATGGGTGTTTGACTTAAATCAACTATGGTTGACTCTATACCTACTGTGCATGGGCCACCATCTAAAATATAAACATCTTGTTCTAAAAAAGCTTTTTTTACATGTTCTACTTGGGTTGGGCTGGTTTGTTTGAATTTATTGGCACTTGGAGCAGCCAAAGGAACGCCCAATGATTTAATAAGCTTTTGCGTTAGTGGATGTTTTGGAAAGCGGATTCCCACCGTAGGTAAACCGGCAGTAATCATATCAGACACATGTTCTTTTTTGGGCAGAATTATGGTCAAAGGACCTGGCCAAAAGGTGTGCGCAATCATTTGAGCCGTTTCTGTCCATTGAGTTGTTAAGCTTTTGGCTTGTTCAATAGAGGCAACATGAATAATCAAAGGATCAAAAAAGGGTCTTTCCTTAAGGCTGAAAATTTTATGAATTAATGCTTCATTATTAATGGGTGCCGCCAAGCCATAAACAGTTTCAGTGGGGATGGCCACAAGCTTTTTCTGTTTAAAGGCTAACAATGCTTGCTCAATGTTGTGATCAATATTTGTTATATTATGGGTCACGGGCTTGCTTTATCATAGTTTTATTAAAATCGGTATGCGCAATTGATACTGCTCATAAAGTTAATTTTTATCTATATTTATGTTACATAGTAAGGATTGTGATAAAAAGTTTTGTTCCATTGTGTATTGCGCTAAATGTTATAGTTTTTTTACTCTGGCGGACCTTGCCCAGAGAGTTTATGTTTGAAAACTTTACCGTGAGTTGGCTTGCTTTAAGTCAAAGTAGGTTTTGGACATTAGTCACTTCTGCATTTTCTCATATTGAATTATGGCATTTGTTGATTAATATGTTTGTATTAAATAGTTTTGGGCCAGTATTAGAACATATTGTTGGAAAAACATCATTTTGGCGCTTTTATATTTTTGCAGCTATTATTGGTTCCTTGGCGCATGCTGTTGTTAGCAAATTTTTAATGAACCAAGCAGAGCTACCTGCTGTTGGAGCTTCTGGAGCTATTGCCGGGGTCATTTTATTATTTGCTTTAAAGTTTCCTAAAGAGAAAATTTTGTTGTTTGGAATTGTACCTGTACCGGCCTTGATTGGCTCCATGCTTTTTATTGGTATTGATGTTTGGGGTTTAATTGCCCAAACTAAAGGCGGTGGGCTGGGTATTGGCCACGGCGCACACTTGGGTGGGTCATTGGCCGGACTACTTTACTATCTGATGTATATCAAATGACGAGTTAAGTCATTTGCTTGCGTTGTTCAATTAAGCTTTCAACGCACTCTGGGTTGGCTAGCGTGGAAGTGTCTCCCAAACTATCAAAATCTTTGTGTGCAATTTTTCTTAAAATTCTACGCATCACTTTACCACTTCTAGTTTTTGGTAGTGCATTACAAATTTGTACATGTTCAGGTCTTGCAAATGAACCAATCAAGGTTTTGACTTGATTCTTGATAAGATCAGGCCATTGTTCAGCATTACTCTCACTGAACTCATGATTTAAGACAACATAAGCATATATGGTTGTACCCTTGATGTCATGGGGTATGCCAATAACAGCAGATTCAGCAACATCATGGTGCTCAACAATAGCACTTTCTATTTCAGCAGTACCAAGGCGATGCCCAGAAACATTGATCACATCATCCATTCTACCTGTTATCCAGAGATAGCCATCGGCATCTCTTTTTGCGCCATCTCCGGTAAAATAATAGCCCTTGTGTTGTGAAAAGTAGGTTTCATAAAAACGTTTGTGGTCTTTATAAATAGTTCTAGCTTGGCCAGGCCAAGAATCTGCTATGCATAAAGCACCTTCACCTTCTCCCACAATAATTTGGCCCTCATTGTCTAGAATTTGTGGCTTGATACCAAACAAAGGTAAAGTAGCACAGCCAGGTTTGGTTGGTGTGGCTCCGGGTAAGGGTGAAATAAGAATACCACCGGTTTCAGTTTGCCACCAAGTATCAACAATTGCACAACGTTTTTCACCGACAATGTCATAATACCATTTCCAAATTTCTGGATTGATGGGTTCTCCTACGCTGCCCAAGATACGCAAGCTTGATCGGTCATGTTCAGTAACCCATGCATTACCTTCAGCTGCAATAGCTCGTAAAGCAGTAGGAGCGGTATAAAAAATATTAACCTTCAAGTCTTGAACAATTTGCCAGTAACGACCTGCATTGGGATAAACGGGAGTGGATTCAAAAATAACGCTTGTTGCGGCATTGGCCAGTGGACCATAGACAATATAGGAGTGTCCAGTAATCCAACCGACATCTGCGGCACAAAAATAAATATCATTTGGGTGATGGTCAAAAACCCATTTATGGGTATTTGAGGTATATACCATATAGCCACCGGTTGTATGCAACAGACCTTTGGGTTTACCAGTGCTACCAGATGTATATAAAATAAACAAAGGATCTTCGCTGTCTACCCATTCAACAGGACAGTCCGTGCTTTGTTTTTGCATTTGTTCTTTTAAGTCATAGTCTCTTGCATCTTGCATATTTACATTTGTTGTTGTGTGTTGATATACCAACACACTTTGCACAATATCTTGTCCTTCTAAAGCTTTATCAACAATGTTTTTTAATGCAATACTGCGCCCGCCTCGTAAACCTTCATTGGCGGTTAACAAGACTTTGCTACCAGAATCTATAATTCTGTCTTTTAAGGCTTCACTGCTAAAACCGGCAAATACCACTGAATGTATGGCACCAATTCTGGCGCAAGCCAGCATTGAAAAAATTGTGTGGGGTACCATGGGCATGTAAATACAGACACGGTCACCTTTTTCAACACCATGAGCTTTAAGGGTGTTTGCCAATTGGCTAACCTTTTCTAGTAAGGTTTGATAACTAATATGTTCATATTGCCCCGCTTCATCTTTAGCCCATATTAAAGCTGTTTTTTGACCTAAGCCGGCTTCAACATGCCTGTCAACACAATTGTAACAAGCATTAAGCTTACCTTGGACAAACCATTCTATTGCAGCATCATTAAAGTTGGTTGCTTTAACCTGTTGGTAAGGCTCAGACCAGAAAATGTTTTTTGCCTGCTCATGCCAGAAACTTTCTATATTGTTGAGTGATTGTTGGTAAAGTTTCTGATAATCAGAGAACGATTGAATATGGGCGTCTTTTTGAATTTCCGCCAGAGGAGAGTAGCGTTTGATTTTGCTCATTTTAAATGTATAGCAAAGATTTTTAACATCAAAAAATAATCTAAGGCATATTTAGATTATTCTTCTGCTTACAATGAATAAAATATCCAAACTCAATTCTAAGTATAATCTATTTTAAGAGATAAAATACTGTACCCAGCCCTATAAAGCCATTAAAGTATTTTATGCATGCAAGAAACAGACTATGATTTATTGATTATTGGTGGTGGAATTCAAGGAGCTGGCGTTGCAAGAGAGGCAGTATTGCAAGGCTTAAAAGTTTTACTGTGTGAAAAGAAAGATTTTTTAAATGCCACCAGCAGTCAAAGTTCAAAATTAATTCACGGTGGTTTAAGGTATTTAGAGTCACTGGAACTGAAACTGGTTCATGAAGCTCTCTTTGAAAGAAAGACAATTTTAAAAAGTGCCAAGCATGCTGTTTATCCACTTAAGTTTTTTATACCCAGATACAGCAGTAACAGTAGGCCATTTTTTATCTATCGACTAGGTTTGTGGATGTATAAAATGTTGGCAGGCAGGAAAATAATAGGTTCTTTTGGTGTAGAAGAAGGGCAAAGTATTCAAAAAAAATATAGCTTCCTTAAAGAGAACTTTAATAAAGCAGCCTTTTATTATGACGCGAGAACCGATGATTTTAGACTGGGCTTAGACTGGTTATTGGATGCACAAAAAAAAGGACTCAATTGTTTAAATTACACTGAAGTAAAGAATGTAAAAAAAAAGGATGATTGCTTTTATCTTCAAATTGAATCAAATGGAGTCAGTAGTACAGTAACAGCAAAAACAGTTGTTAATGCAGCTGGACCATGGGTAAATGATATTGATCAAAAAATAAAGCACATTTCACGCTATAATGTAAAATTTGGCAAGGGTGTGCATGTGTTGTTTGAAACAGATATTTGTTTAAAAGAAGCTTTTTTGTTGGAAGTGCCCAATGAAAAAAGGATTTTTTTTATTCTACCTTGGAAAAAGAATAGAATATTAGTGGGTACAACAGATACTGAGTATCAACAAAGCTTAGAAGATATTCATGCCAATGAAAATGATGTTAACTATATTAAACAGGCTCTGCAGCATTATGTTAAATCTGATTATTTGAGTCAATTAAAGCCAGTTGCTTTGATGGCTGGTGTTCGGCCATTGGTGATGCGCAATTCTAAAAGCAGTCAAGAATTGTCCAGAGGCTATGAAATTGAACCTACCTTGGAGGGTATGTGGAATATTGTGGGGGGTAAATATACGGTGTTTAGAGAAGTTGGTGAAAAAGTTGTAGCAGAAATTCTACAATATTTAAATAAAGATACACAATGCGATTCAGAATCACTACCACTAACAAATTCACCCAAAGAAGATTTAGAAAATTTTATTCAAACTAATAAAGCTGAGCTTATAAATAAGTTAAGAATAAATAAAGAACACGCAGAAGATTTTTTAAAACGATATGGTAAGTCTTGGCAACAACTACAAGTTTATTTTAATACTAAAGATCAGATTGATATTAAACCTTGGATTAAATCATTTTCTTATTATCCTCAAGAACTGATTTATTCAATTGAACATGAACATTGTAAAACCCTTGAAGATTATATGATGCGGAGAACCAGTCTTTTTTATACCCAATCAAGTGGAGTGGAAATTATTGATGAGGTATTAAAAGTTCTTCATGAAAAAAATCAGTTATCCCCTAAGGTTATAGAAAAGCAAAAAAGAGATTATCTTAAAAAAGTAGCAACAATGAAAAATCTTTTGCAAAAAGTGTTTGAACCAGTTTGATTGAAAAGGTTTTAGAGGAATAAATAAAAGAATAGTAGGACTAGGTATAAATTTTTTATGGATAAAATAGGGCAACAGTTTAATTATCGTTTAAATATATATGCTTTATTGGTTGGTGTTGTGTCAGCTTTAGGAGCAATCGCTTTTAGGGCAATGATTGGCTTTGTGCAAAATATTTTATTTAGACAAGAAATCAGCTTTAATTTAATTGATCATTTAGAACAGACAAAAGAAGTGTGGTTTATTTTTTTGCCGGTGATTGGTTTTGTTTTATCGCATGCATTAATTGAAAAATTTGCTTCTGAAGCCAGAGGCCATGGCGTCCCAGAAGTTATTGCAGCAGTTCAACACAAGTCTGGTGTTATTCGTAAGCCAGTTGCTTTGGTTAAAACCTTAGCTTCAAGTTTAACGATTGGAGCAGGTGGGGGATTAGGAAGAGAAGGCCCTATTGTTCAGATTGGCGCTGCTATAGGTTCTTTTTTAGGCCAAAGTCTAGGTTTAAAACAAGAGAATTTAAAAATTTTGGTTGCCTGTGGTGCGTCAGCAGGAATAGCAGCTACTTTTAATACACCCATCGCAGGTGTGATTTTTGCTATTGAGTTAATTTTACTCGAATGGCGAGCCAAATCTTTTATCCCACTGGTTGTTTCTACTGTCTTTGCTACCTTGATTTCTCGCTATTATCTTGGCGATCAGCCTGCATTTTCAGTACGAGAGTTTTCTCTTAGAACCAATTCGGAAATAATTTTTTATTTATTTCTAGGGATTATAACAGGGCTAGGAGCATATATATTTGTCAATGGTATCGATTGGGTTGAAAATAAAATTCAACAGCTGGTTAAAAATGCCTGGTTGCGAGCTGTGGTTGGGGGTGTGTTGGTTGGTGCGATGGCCTATTTTTTTCCGCAGTTGTATGGCGGCGGCTATGAAGCAGCGAATGCGATTCTTCAACAAAAATTGGCGATTTATTTATTGTTACCCTTGTTCTTATTAAAAATTTTATCGGTAGGATTAACCCTTGGTAGCGGGGGCTCAGGGGGTGTGTTTGCACCTTCTTTATTTATGGGAGCATTGGTTGGTGGGATTTATGGTGTTTTTGTACATGCTTTGTTTCCCCACAGTACAATGCCTTATGGAGCTTATGCATTGGTGGGGATGGGCAGTTTTTTTGCTGCAGCATCACGGGGGACATTTTTTTCAATCGTTATTTTATTTGAGATGACAAGAAACTACTCCATTATCCTGCCAGTAATGTTTGCTTGTGTGGTTGCAGATCAGGTATCCATGGTCTTATTGGGTAAGTTTTCTTTGTATGCACGACATTTACAACAGAAAAAACTACCTTTTGCGATGGACTTTAAGGTTGATCCTTTTGAGATGACATCGGTTGCAAAAATTATGGTGACCCAGATCGATTATATTAAATCTGGAACATTGGTGATTAATGCTTGGCAAAAAGCTAGACAGAGTAAACATAGTGTTTATCCAGTTTTGGGTAAAGATGGTTTGTTGCTTGGGGTGATTTCTTATTTTGATTTAGAGATGTTGCAAAAAAAACATGGTCAAAAAAAGGTAGATGAAGTGATGAAACTTAAATCATGTATTGCTTTTGATGATGAAACTGCTAGAACAGTGATTGAGAAACTAGACCAATCAAGAGATCCGCGTGTATTTATTGTTGAAAGAGGCAGTAATAAGCTTTTAGGGGTTGTTACTCCTACTGATCTGATCAGGTATAATGATAAAGCGTAAACTTTTTTATTGTGCAAATTTACATACTGTCTTTGGTTAGGTTGCAAGCTTTTACAAAAAGAATATGAAACACTATGGAGTTAAAATAAATGAGACTAAATTCTTTATATAAGCTAATGATGATTTTTCAATATATTGTTAAGCCAGTGATTGGTTATAAAACCAAACGTTATCAGGTTCAATGTGCAGCAAAATACATAGAGTTGGGCATGCAAGTTCGTAAAATATTTATGTGGGCACTGAGTGGATTTTTTCTGATGATCCTGGCCATTGTTTACAGTACGGTATATTTTTTGGTTATTTTTCCAAATGAAACTGCTTATACGTCTAGTATCCAATTTTGGTTGGCTTTGGTGAGCATGGTAGCGGTTATACTGACATATTTTGCCATTTGCTCACAATGGTTTTGGATAAAGTTACTTAGAATCAATGAAATTTTGTCTTACATAGAGACAGATAAAAACAACAACAATTAGAGAGGTGTAATTATGGCAAAAAATGTTTCATCTATAAAAAAAGCACTTGATTTACTTAAACAAGCTGCGCAAGAACAAAAAGATGATTTACAAACCTTATTTTCAAAAGAATACGAAGAGCTTGGAAATGTTATTTCTGAATTAAAACCAAAGTTTGAAGAAACAGCTAAAAAAGTAAATCAAAAAACTCAAGATTTAAGTGAAGATATCATTAAAGGTACTCAAAAAGAACCCCTAAAAGCATTGGGTATTGCCGCTGGTATAGGGTTTGTTCTTGGGTTAATTGTTAATAAAAAATAATAATTTCAATAACTTAATTCTATTTAATTTTTTTGTGTCTTTGTCTACAAACATGATATAGATCATGTTTGTAGATTATGGAAACCATTAAGCCATATAAAGCATGCCATGTTCATGATAAGGAAAGTTGTTTAACCTGCCCATCTAGAATTAACGGCATTTTTTCTGATTTAGCTGAAAAACATCTTCAACAACTGGATTTACATAAGAGTAATCATCATTATAAAAAAGGACAGACCATTTTTTATGAAGAAAGTGATTGTCCCGGCGTTTTTTGTCTTGTTTCTGGGCAAGTAAAGTTGGTTAAAAATGGCGCAGAAGGTAAAGAAACCCTGTATAAAATCATAAGTCCAGGAGAAGCTATTGGGGTGTATGATATTATTTCAAAGCAAAGCAGTAACGTTACAGCCGTTGCCATGCAAGATACAGAAGTTTGTTTTGTCGATAAAAAATTTATTATAGGTTTAATTAAAAATGATAGTGATCTTGCTTTGAAAGTTATTCAAAAAATGACACAAGATCTACATGACTTTGAAAATAGACTTAACGATATTCAAAATAAAGATGTACAACAGAGAATAGCAAAACTATTATTTGTATTAAGTTCAACACACGGCACTGAGACTGAACAAGGTCTTTTTTTAGATATCAAACTAACGCGTTCAGATATGGCTGCCATGGTTTCCACAACACCTGAGTCAGTTATGCGTACACTTTCAGAGTTTAAGAATTTCGGCCACATTGATCTGATTTCAAAAAAGATATATCTAAAAAAAATAGAAGAAATAAGACAGATTGCAGAAGTTTAATGCATATGGCTACTGCTATGCGAATACATAAAATTCATCATAAAAATGAACAGTAATGATACGGTAGCCAAAGTATGGTAAACATACTGCTGATTTTTTTTAGACAATGATTTAAAAAGTTTTACCCCTAAAACATTAACTCCAAATAGCATGGGCATGGTTCCAAGAGCAAAAATAATAAGGCTGATAAGGGCTGTTTTAATGTTGGGTGTGGTTAAAGCAGCAATATAAGCAGCATAGAGCATGCCACAGGGAAAAATACCTGAAAAAAGACCAACACCAACACTTTTGTGCTTTTTAGGGAACACTTTTATGGCCGAGCTTTGTAACTGGATGAACAGTTTTTTAATAAATAAAGGGGCAGAAAAAAGCCTAAAAAGGCTATTGCTTAATATGACAATGATCAGAAAAAGAGCACTAATTTTTTTAACCTGAGGCGTTAAAAAACGAGTGCCAATAAAGTAAAGTGCGGTTCCAACAACAATATAGGAAATCAAACGCGAAAAATTATACTTCAAACTTTCTTTTACAGCTGAGTCATTGTCAGAGATGAACAGCATGGCTATGGGGCCGCACATGCCAATGCAATGAAAACTGGTTAAGAAACCCAATACAAAAAAAGAAGAGTAAGTGGTTAATTCAGTTATATGGTGTGCTCCGTGTTCCATGCAGATGTTTATACGCAAGTTTTATGAAAAAAACATGATATTTCTCATGGTTTGTTTTATTGGAATAAGGTTAGAAGACGTTTAGCATGGGACAAGTATTGAAAAAACACAATGAAGAGCTTGAAGTGCAAACTGAACAATGTTTGCATTGTGGCTTGCGTATTCCCAGGAACGTAAAGTTAAAAAAAAATCAGGATTATCGTTTTTGTTGTTCTGGTTGCGAACATGTGTACGGATTAATCCATGAGTTAGGGTTAAAAAACTTTTACCAATTAAAAAATAGTGATCTTTCACCTCAGTCAGAAGATGATTTACGTAAAAATAATTTAGATACTTTTGGAACATTTTATGAAAAGCATAAGCAAAGGTTGATTTTTCATGTAGAAGGCATTCAATGTTCAGCATGCGTTTGGTTGATTAAGAAAGTTGCAAAAAAATATGATTTAAAAGTGAATATCAATACAGTTGCTTCAAGTATAAATATTATCAATCAAGCTCCCGACTTTGAAAAAACAAAAGATTTCTTAAAAACCATTCAATCGCTTGGTTATAATATTGCTTTTGAAGAAAGACCAACCAATAATAATAAAACATTACTGATTCGTTTGGGTGTTTGTACGCTGCTTGCAATAAACATCATGGGACTTAATTTTGCCATTTATACTGGGCTAAATAAAGAAGATGGAATATTGTATGCTTTTGTGCAAGCTTTAATTATGGGTTTTGCAACGGTTTCATTTTTTGTTGGGGGGAGTTATTTTTTTAAAAAAACCTTTCGTGCAATAAAAAGTAAAGTTTTTCATTTTGATATCCCAATCACTTTGGGCATTGTACTTTCCTTTTTTGGCTCTTGGACGGCATTTCTTTTGGGTTATGAAGAGAAAACATATTTTGATAGCATGAGTGTGTTTATTGCATTGATGTTGTTGGGACGGTTTTTACAAGAGCGTTGGTTAGAGAGAAGCAGAGCAAGCATATTAAATTCTGTTAATTTTAAAGGCTTAAAAATTTTAAAGTTATTACCCAACAACACTTTAGATACCATTGATTTTTCTGATGTTAAAAATGGAGATAAACTGGTTTTAAGATCGGGTGATATTGTTCCAACAGAAAGTAAAGTTATTGACCCTGATCTTTTAGAGTTTGATTACCAGTGGATTAGTGGTGAAAGCGAGGCTGTTCATCAATCAAAAGGTGATGTGGTTTATGCTGGAGCAAGATACATTGGTATACAAATGGTGCATTTAGAAAGTTTGGAAGACTTTGAAAGTTCTAGGTTAAAAACTTTATCATCTACAATTGGTCAATCTGAATACGGTGGAGAAATCAGTTCTTTAGATTTTTCCAAGTACTATACAGTTTTTGTTTTGGTACTGCTGGCAATATCCTTTTCCTACAACATAATTAACAATAGTTTTGAGCAGGCTTTTTTGTCTGCTGTAACCATCAGTGTAATTACATGCCCTTGCGCAATTGGAATAACTTTGCCTATTGTACAATTTATTTTACAACAGAAACTTTTTAACAAAGGGGTATATATACAAAACGGCAATACATTAAGTGCAATAGCAAAAATAACGGCTATAGTATTTGATAAAACCGGCACATTAACTTTTTTAAATAAAGAAATCAGTAAGAGTTTATCTTACCATCAATTATCCAATGAAGAAAAAACAGTTTTGTTCAGTGCAGTTGCACAAAGTAAACATCCGTTTAGTCAGCAGATCTTTAATAGTATGTTAGAAGAGGAATTAACATTGTTGGATATCAAAGTGACAGAGAAAATTGGTGAAGGGTTGTTTTTTACTTTTCAAGGGCAAAATTATTACCTTGGAAAAGATAAAACCAGTACTGAACCATCCGTTGTATTTATGAAAAATCAAAAAAAATGTTGTGATTTTAGGTTCAATGAAGTCTTACTTAAAGATAGTGAATCCGTGCTACGAGACTTAAAAAAAACAAATAAATTGTATCTCTTAAGTGGAGACAAAAAAGCAGCAGTTTTAAAAATTGCAAAAAAACTTCATATCAATGAAGAAAATGTTAGATATGAATGTTTACCGCATGAAAAACTTGCATGGGTGAAACAAACTTTAAATCAAGAAAAGACATTGTATTTAGGCGATGGTCTCAATGATCTTGAAGCCATGCAAGCGGCATATATTTCTGGCGCAAGTTTGTCGCAAAGCTTGGTGGCTGCTAGCAGTGCTAGCTTCAGCTTTAAACCTTTTTCATTACTGTGGCTAAAAGATTTTTTTGAATGCGGAAAAATATGGAAAAAGTTAGTTTACTTTAATTATAGTTTAGCTTTGGTGTATAACGTCTTGGTGGCATGGTTAGCAACCATAGGATGGATAGGGCCTTTAGAAGCTGCAATCATTATGCCCGCTTTTTCAATTGCAGTATTGGTGATTTCATCTAAACAAATCAAAAAAACCTGATACAAATCATCTTTTTATTATGAATATATTGATACTACTCATCGCAATTGGCATAGCAATCATCTTACTGGCAGCCTACTTTTTTGTATTCACTGTCAAAAATGCTGAGTACGAGCATATGGATGATTCTGTGTGGTTACCATTTGATGATGAAGAAAGTGAGATAAAGCGTGAACAGTAAAGAGATTCATTTTGATGATTCGATTGTAAGACAATTTTCTTGGGCCACCATGATTTGGGGTGCTGTGGGGATGTTGGTTGGAGTGATTGTGGCTTTGCAAATCGCTTTTTGGCAAACCAATTTTGGACCGTATCTGAGCTTTGGTCGATTACGACCTTTGCATACCAATGCTGTTATCTTTGCCTTTGTGGGTAATATGATGTTTGCGGGGATTTATTATTCAATGCAAAGGCTCTTAAAAACGCGGATGGCCAGTGATGTTTTGAGTAAGCTGCATTTTTGGGGTTGGCAACTGATTATTGTTTTAGCAGCGGTCACTTTGCCTTTGGGCTTGAGCCAATCTAAAGAGTATGCTGAGTTAGAGTGGCCCATTGATATTTTGGTGGTGATTGTTTGGGTTATTTTTGCCATCAACTTTTTTTGGACCTTGGCCAAGCGTAGAGAAAAGCATATTTATGTGGCAATCTGGTTCTATATTGCATCTATTGTTACTGTAGCTATTTTGTATTTGGTTAACAATATGAGTTTGCCGGTTTCTTTGACCAAGTCATACTCTGTTTTTTCAGGCGTACAGGATGCTTTGGTTCAGTGGTGGTATGGACACAATGCAGTAGCGTTTTTCTTGACCACACCTATTTTGGGCATCATGTACTATTTTGTTCCTAAGTCTGTTGAACGTCCTGTGTACTCGTATCGCTTATCCATTGTTCACTTTTGGGCCTTGGTTTTTATGTATATTTGGGCGGGACCACATCACCTTTTATATTCAGCACTTCCTAGCTGGGCACAAAGCTTGGGTGTGATTTTTAGTGTGATGTTATGGGCACCAAGTTGGGGCGGAATGATCAACGGTTTGTTAACTTTGCGTGGGGCATGGGATAAACTCAGAACAGATCCAGTGGTCAAATTCTTTGCGGCAGCCATCACTTTTTATGGAATGGCAACCTTTGAAGGCCCCATGCTTTCTATTAAATCATTCAATGGTTTGGTTCACAGTACAGACTGGATTATTGGTCACGTGCATGGTGGAGCTTTGGGCTGGAATGGCTTTATGGCAGCAGGAATGTTGTATTGGTTAATCCCGCGTTTGTATGGCACCAAACTTTGGTCTAAATCCTGGGCTAATTTTCATTTCTGGATTGGCTTATTTGGTATTCTACTTTATGTGGCCGCAATGTGGGCCAGTGGCTTAACACAAGGTTTGATGTGGCGTGCACTTAATGCTGAAGGCACATTGTTGTACCCAAACTTTCTTGAGGCTATTACCAAAAGTCACTTGATGTATATGATGCGCTTGATCGGTGGTACCTTGTATTTGGTTACCTTTATTATGATGATCATTAACTTGTTCAAGACAGCCAGACAAGGGCAAGCTACTGACTATAAAATTCAAGTTATTGAAGAAGAAAAAGCTGAAGAAGATTTATCCTGGAAAAAAATAGTATTCAGTCCAATTTCTATGGTGGTCATTTTGGGCTTGGTTTTAATGTTTGGATTGCTAACCAAAAGCTTATTACACTATTTTGTATGGATAGGCTTGGCTATGGTTTTTACCGTGGCTGCCATCTTTACGTTTTTAAGTGCTAAAAAAGAAAAAGTCAGTTGGCACAGAGCTTTAGAGGGTAAAGCCTTATTGTTTACGGTTTTTACCTTGATTGCGGTTTTAATTGGCGGAATGGCACAAATTATTCCTGCAGTTATGGTGGATAAGGCTGTACCTATGAAACATAATGCCTCAGTATACCAACCCCTAGAACTGGTAGGTAGAGATATCTATATACGAGAAGGCTGTAATAACTGTCACACGCAAATGGTCCGTAGCTTACTGTCTGAAAGTATGCGCTATGGTCATAAGTCAGAAGCCTGGGAATTTGCCAATGACTTTCCTCATCTTTGGGGATCAAAGAGAACTGGTCCAGATTTGGCTAGGGTTGGGAAAAAATATCCAAACTTGTGGCATTACAAACATATGATTAACCCTAGATCTACTTCACCAGGCTCTAATATGCCAAGTTATGAGTTTCTTGAACACTCAAAAGCAGATTATAGCAGTCTAAGCTATAAAATGCGTACTTTGAAAAAGCTTGGCGTTGATTACAGTCAAGACATGATCAATAATGCAGAACAGTTAGCAACTGAACAAGCCCAGTCTATCGTTGATGACCTTCTTGCACAAGATAAGGTTGATACATCTGCCGATACTGAGCTTGTGGCGTTGATTGCATACTTACAAAAACTGGGTGTTGACCGAAAAAACATTAAGGAGCAATAAAGGATGTTAAAAGAAATATTAACAGAAAATGCCTGGTTGAACTTAGCTCTTGTTGCGCAACTGTTCACTGGAGCAGTTTTTTTGGGTGTTTTAGCCTATGTTTTCAATAAAAAAAATAAAGAGAAATTGACCAATGAGTCAACCGTCCTTTTTTATGAGGAGTTAAAACAATGAGTGATGAACAAGATAAAAAAATAGAAGGTCACAGTTATGATGGGATTGAAGAGTATGATAACAATCTCCCTAATTGGTGGTTGGTAACATTTTATTTAACCATTATTTTTTCTTTTGTTTATTGGACCAAATACTATGTGTTCACTGAAAAAGATCCTCAAGAAACCGAGTACGCCCAAGCTTTGGAAAAACATGAGCAGAAAATGGATAGCCTTAAAAAGGATGTCAGTAATGAGGATATTATTGCAATGGTCAATGACTCAGCTGTTATAGCTCGTGCAAAAGAAGCTTATGTAACCAACTGTCAAGTATGTCATGGTGCAAATGGAGAGGGCGGAATTGGCCCTAACTTAACTGATAAAGCTTGGATCCATGGTTATGAACCCAGTAAAATTATACACACCATTAACCAAGGTGTTCTTGAAAAAGGGATGACCGCATGGAAAGGTGTTTTGTCAGAAAGTACCATTCATGAGCTTACAGCTTATATTATTAGTTTAGAAGGCAGTGAGCCTGATAATGCTAAAGAGCCACAAGGGGATATTATTAAAGGCTAGTACTACAAGGTGCAAGCAAAAATATTTAATATAAGGTAAGGTGCGCGATGCAATCGCCAGAATATACACATAAATCATCTATTCAAAAAGATGGAAGTAGACCTAAAATAAGGTTGGCGGATGTTAAAGGTTTTTTCACCCGATTTAAAAATGTAACGTTTCCACTCATCATTGTTATTTTCTTTGTTATTCCATTGCTTAAATTTGGTGGAGAACGCTTTTTGCTTTTGCAAGTGGATCAACGGGTTTTCAATATTGCAGGTTTTGTTTTTAATGCTCAAGACGTGTATCTGATCTTTTTTATCGTTACTGGTTTAGCCTTTTCTTTGTTTTTTATTACGGCTTTGTTTGGACGAGTCTGGTGCGGATACCTATGTCCACAAACCGTTATTTTAGAAGGCGTTTATAGGAAAATTGAACGTTGGATAGAAGGTCCAAAAAATCAGCAACTTATTTTGGAAAAGTCAGCTTGGAATAAAGAAAAAATAATGAAGAAAGGGCTTAAATATTTTTTGTATGCTTTGGTTTCTTTGTTATTTGCTTTTGGTTTTATATCTTACTTTGTTCCGCACAGTTATTATATAGAGCTATGGCAGCACGGACCCTCAACCCATCCCACTGTGTTTTTGTGGGGATTAATTTTAAGCTTCATTTTTTATGGTAACTTTGCTTGGTTCAGAGAGCAGCTTTGTTTAATTATTTGTCCTTATGGTCGTTTACAATCAGCATTAACCGATGATGATACGTTTGTGATTGGTTACGATGAAAAAAGAGGAGAACCCAGAGGAAAACTAAAAGATGAAAATAGAGGCGCATGTATAGATTGTGCTCGATGCGTTGTTGTTTGCCCTACGGGAATAGATATACGCCAAGGTATGCAAATGGAGTGCATAGGCTGCGCAAATTGTATTGATGCTTGTGATGAAATCATGGAAAAAACCAATCAACTCAAAGGACTTATTCGTTATGATTCCTACAATGGTTTTAATGGTGAAAAAACAAAGCTGCTGCGACCAAGAATCTATGTGTATATGGTCCTCTTGCTTATTGGTTTTTTAGTGTTTTCTGTTTTCTTAAGAAATCGACAAAATTTTGAGGCAAACTTATTGAGGTTAAGTGGTAGACCCTACACGTTTGATGCAGGTCAAATTAGAAATGCTTTTGAAATCCACTTAATCAATAAATCTGCACAAGAACAACGTTACACTATTAGTGTTGAGTCAGAGCAAAAACAACTTGAAAGTATCATGCCCTTTAAATCAATTACCCTTAAAAAGAATGAAGATAAGCGTATACCCCTGTTTTTGATTTTAAATAAAGATATGTACAAGGAAGACTTTGAAGTGAGCGTTAAAATACACGTTGATGAGATTGAAAAACAAATTCCTATCAAATTTTTAGGGCCATAAATCTGTTATATCTGGAAATTTAAACATTCATAAAACAAATAAAGATAATTTTAATATGTTTAATGATTATTAGGCTTATTAGAGGGTAGTCTTTCATTTTTTTAAATACTTTACCAATAATAGCTTATTATACTCTTTATGGTTCTATCCATGGCATTTCTCCCCATGTTCTACTAATTTCTTTAATCCAGCCATTAATAGGTTTTCCACTTGACTTATTATAAGTTCTGATTGGAACTCCAGGAGGAGGAGTTTCACCTGGAGCAAGTTCAATGAACTGACCGCGTATTCCACTTGAGTAGACAAAACCACTGTAAGGTTTGACCGGAACATTGGCGGCTTGTGCCAATTGAGTGGCAAAAACAGGTTGTGTGCCTGTATTTTGTACCCCACCATGGCAAACAACAAAGTGGATTGGTGTACCAGGAACATATCCGGTATTATTAGCCGGATTAATTAAGTATTCGTAGAGGTCTTTTCCAGTTTTAAAATCTACCCACTCACCATTGATCCGAATCAAGGTGTTTTTTCTATAAGGTGTTCCATGCCCCCAAATCAAATAGGTTCCAGGTATAGACCAGTTTAATAAGATTTGAATTTTTTGATATTCCGCCTCGTCAGAAATCAGCCAGCCACCAAATTCATTTCTTAAGTCTTCATCTGTTATCTCTGGTAGGGATAGAGTATAATCACTAAACTGCTCACTAAGTTGCTTTATATAAGCACAAAAGTCTTTATTTTGGTTTTGAAAATCTGTATTTGTTCGGCATTCATAGACTAAATCGGATATTATTTTAGATAAACGTCTCCGCTCTTTAATTGTTAAAAGTTCGCCACTGAGCAATTTTTGTAAAAGCTTTGAGTCATCGTATTCTTGACTATCCAGAATGTGTCTTTCTAAGGTTTCTTTTTCATCTTGAGTAATTTTTGGTGGACCCAATGGTGCTTGTGGAGTGTTCTTGCTTGCGGATAAATCTAACTGACTTGAACGCGCTCTTCCATTAAATTGAATAGAGTTGTAACGAGACTGAAGTGCATTGAGTTGAGATTTATTTAAATAGGGTGAAACTAGACTTTGAATTTTTTCCCAGGGAGTTTCTTTGATTAGCAATAATAAATCACTATCTAAAACAGAATTGTATACTGCAGATGGTGAAGAAAAAGAGACTCCATAGCGTTGACCAATCAAATTGGTCCAATCTTGACTGGTCCCCACAATGAAACTTCTATCATGCTTTGAGGCAATACGTTGACCATCATATTTTAAATGTTTGGAAATTCCTATATTTTCACCATCTACTCTATTAGGGTTACCAACCAGCCAATCAAAGACTAATATATCTTGAGTGAGAGATGATTGATCATTGTCTTGAGTTTTCATAGGAAGTTTTTGTTGATAAAAATAAATATCGGTTTCCCATATTGGCAGAACTTTAAAATTTAAACCGTTTCTGGCTTGAGATTTAGCTATTGCTTTTCGATTAAAGTAGTTCCAGAGTAAGTATGCAGAAATTTCATTGTTTCTGGCAGTCACGTCATAGATAGGAACGGCTTCACCATAAAAAATTTCATTGTTCTCTAAATCTAACAGTTTTGTTTGATTTGAACCATTGCGTGGAGCTCTGAGAGTAGTTACGCTTATAGCACTTTTATCTTCATTAGATAAAATGGGTTTTGAGCTTATAGAATTAGATGAAATTGAGTTGACTTGATTGGGTAAAGTTGAAGCATCAATTTTTTCAACTGGCGGTAAGGGTTCGGGTCTAACGATGGGAGCTTCTGCCACTTCTGTTAGAGCATTTTCAGCTGTTTGAACTCTTCCTTGATTTGTCGGTCCACTTTCTACAGGTTGAGGCTTTTTAACCGGAGGCCTTATTGTTACACCTGGTTGACTTGGGCTTGGTGGAGTACCACGAGGAACACCAAGGCTTGGTGAGGTGCTATTGGTTGGTTGTGGGTTTGATCCATTATTAGAGTTGTTACCAGAATTATTGTTTGGGGGGCGGATGGGTAATCCTTCTTCAGCTGCTTGACGCATTCCTCTAAAAAGTTTTCCAAAAAAACTGGTGCTTCTTTTTTTAATTAATCTTTGTACCCATTTGGAGCCACCTAAACCAAAAACCAATTCGTTGGCTAAATTAAAAGTTAATGCTCCAGCTTTTTCCCAATTGTCTTGGTACATTTCATATGCAATCTTAGAGATTCTGTTACCAAGATAAATGATCATTCCTGCGCCAAGAATAATAGCTATGGGGCCACTTGATAGTGCTGTTGCACCAGCGCCAATACCAAAAGCTACTAGGTTATCAATCATTGTGCGTGCAAACTCTTCTCCATATTTTTTAATGCATTGCTCTCTAAACCCTTTCCAAAAAAGATCCCATGGGTCAGGGTCGCCAGTTAGTATATAAGTTTGATTATTTTCATAAATGCTTAGGGTTTCTAATTGGCTTTCATGCATTTCTTGAGTTTTTTCGTACATTGACAAAACTGCAGCTGCTGCAATCGTATCTCTTGAAGCCTCAGATTGAAGAATTTTAACTTTAAGATTGTAACCATTTTCAAGTTTGCCCTCTGATACCTCTACGATAACCAAATCTTCTATTTGGTATGAACCCAGATCTTCTTGTAAACCATGTGTGACTTCATAAGATTTTGCCATTGCAAAATTAAATACAGAACCTGTTAATACAATGATAAAAACAAACTTAGACAGTTTGCTTCTGAGTAGTTTGAACTTATTCATTATTATTCCCCCAAAATAATCTTCCATGGACTATCATAAAAGCAATAAGCAAGCCAACTTTAAGATTAAGCTATCTAACTGTTTTTAAATCATTTTGTAGACACAATTTATTTAAAATTTAAAAAAACGACAACTTGAGTTACTGTAAATCTAATTTATGAGTATTAAATATATAATTATTTAGTGAGTTGATAAATATAAGCTTATAAAGCAGAGTATTCTAACAGTGGGGTATATACAAAACCATGATCTATCTCATGGTATAAGTTTATTTTTTTGCTATGGTTTACCCATCAGGCAAAAGGAGGCTGTATGAATTTTAAAAATATTTTATTACCCATAGAGTTTAACGATACATCAAAACTTTTTTTAAAAGAGCTGTTGCATACCCATGAATTTTCAGAGTCAAATTTTTATTTGCTGAATGTGGTGGACATCTCTGATACCTATTTGTATTCTGGTAGACATCTAGGGATTCCTGCCAATCTATCGGATGAAATAGCTGAAGCGGCCAAACAAGATATGGAAGTGATTAAAAAAGAGTTTTTTTATGAGAAAGGCGATAGCACCATATCTACCCATGTCCGTAAAGGCTTGAGTATTTCGGAAGAGATTGTAAGTTTTGTAAAAAATAATGATATTGATCTTGTGATTATGCCATCGCATGCAAGAAAAGGTATACAAAGAATGTTTTTGGGTAGTGTTACTGAACAAGTCTTACGAGACTGTCCATGTCCAGTACTCACGGTAAGAAATAAAGATATATAGTGAACTGTTTATGACGACCAAGCATAATTAAAACTTATGCTTACCCTGTCTTTGGTGTTATGCGATGCCGGTACTTCATGACCAAGCCAGCTCTCAAACAAGATAAGATCTCCTGCTTTTGGGCTTATTGAGATATGATTTAAATCTTTTTTAGGGCAGGTTTTCTTTTTTGGTGGGCAAGCCATCATTCTTGATAAACGTGGATCTTCAAACTTGATGGCTGCTGAGTTTTTTGGTGTTTGAACATAATAGCTCCCACTAACTAATGACAGAGGGTGGATATGTTGGCTGTGGGTGACACCTGCAGGCATGATATTAATCCAGCAATCCGTCATTTCTAACTGCTTGATAGATAGATCATAATGCAGTTTTTTTAAGTATTTTTGTACATGTGGTCTGATTAAACTTTCTAAGTTATGAAATGTAGAAGAAAACTGATGCAAGTTGTCCATGCTTGAGTAAGAGGTGTAGCCACCAATATAGGCATTTTTTGACCATTCTTGCCCTTCAATGTCATAGTCTTTAATCTGATAACATTCTTCTAGTAAGGACTTATTCAAGCCAGAACTGGACTTTTCTTGCAAAGCAGACTGGTAAACATAGGTTGGAAAAAAAGTGTGTATAGACATAATATAATATTAAATGAAAGACCACTATATTAGAGGTCCTTCATTTTGTCTGTTTTTTTATCCTAAAAATGGATAACGGTAATTGCTAGGAGCAGTAAAACTTTCTTTGATGGTTCTGGGCGATAACCAGCGATAAAGGTTTAAAATTGAACCCGCTTTATCATTGGTTCCTGAACCTCTTGCCCCGCCAAAAGGTTGTTGCCCAACCACAGCACCCGTTGGTTTATCATTGATATAAAAATTTCCAGCAGCATACTTAAGGGCTTTGCTACTTTTTTCTATTATACTTCTATCTTTAGCAAAGATACTTCCTGTTAAGGCATAGGGAGACGTTTGATCCACAAGTTGCAAAGTTTGATCGTAGTCAGCATCTTTATACACATAGATGGTTAGCACAGGGCCAAAAATTTCTTCTTCCATGCTTAAGAAATGTGGGTCATGAGCAACAACAACCGTAGGTTGGATGAAATAACCTTCTTCCTTACTGTATTCACCACCAGCAATGATTTGTGCGGCATCAGATTTTTTAATGGTATCAATATAGCCAGCTATTTTATCAAAAGCTTTTTCATCTATGACAGCATTGATGAAGTTTGAAAAGTCTTCTGGAGATCCCATTTTCATGGATGCAACATCCGCAAGTAAATGTTGTTTAACGGTAGGCCACATGGATTCGGGTATATAGGCGCGTGACGCTGCAGAACATTTTTGGCCTTGAAATTCAAAAGCACCTCTTGATAAGGCTGTTGTTACTTGAGCTGGGTTAGCACTGGGATGAACCATGACAAAATCTTTTCCGCCGGTTTCGCCAACAATTCTTGGGTAGCTTTTATAGGTTTGAATGTTATTACCAATGGTTTTCCATAAGTTTTGGAAGACTTGAGTGCTACCGGTAAAATGAAGGCCAGCAAAGTCAGTATGATTAAAAATAATCTCTCCTGCATCTTTACCATCAACAAAGATTAAATTAATAACGCCTTTGGGTAAACCCGCTTCTTCAAAGATTTTCATGGTGAGAGCTGCAGAGTAAATTTGGCTTTCTGCAGGTTTCCAAACTACCGTATTGCCTAACATGGCTGGACAGCTGGGTAAGTTGCCAGCAATGGCTGTAAAATTAAAAGGGGTAAGTGCAAATACAAAACCTTCCAAGGGTCTATACTCCATTTGATTCCAGACAGTGTCACTGCTTTGCGGTTGATCTTGATAAATTTGAGTCATATAGTGAACATTGAAACGTAAGAAGTCAGCGAGTTCTGCAACAGCATCAATTTCTGCTTGATAAATGTTTTTTGATTGGCAAAGCATGGTTGCAGCATTCATTTGATGTCTATAAGGGCCACTGATAAGATCAGCAGCTTTTAAAAAAATGGCCGCTCTGTCTTGCCAAGGCATGGATTCCCAAGATTCTTTTGCGCTTAATGCTGCGGCAATAGCTTGTTCTACATGTTGTTTGTTGCCTTTACAGTACTGTCCTAGTGTTTGCTTTAAATTGTAAGGTGAAACCATATCAATGGTGTTAGATGTAGAAACTTTTTCCCCATTGATAGTCATGCAAATTTTTTCTTGCTGTGATTTCATCTTGGTTAAGGTTGCTAAAAAATCTTCTTTTTCTTGAGACCCAGGAGCATAATCAAGAACAGGTTCATTGATTGGATAAGGGCTTTGATAGAATGCATTAGACATAGATGGTCCTCTCTCTCTTTGGTTTAAGTATTAAGGTTTGATTGACATTTTAATAATTTTTACGCTGTAGTCTTTATCAACACAGGGCTTATCTTTACTTGGTAAGCATTTAAGCATTTGATTTTTATCTGTAAGCTTTTTATTCAGTCCATAAATTTTTTTAACAAGCTTCATACCTTTTGTAACATGGCCAATAACCGGTAGACCTAAAGTATCTTTTGGCGCGTAATTTTTGTAACGCACAGTGTTTGCATTGAGTTCTTCTAAGTCCCCTTCGACATCAATAAAAAACTCGCTTAATGAAGCACTGCTATCCTGAAAAGATCGACCCAAGGCAAATGCTCCTGGTTTATGCAATAGCCCGGACTCTTTGGTTGTTTCAAAGTCATTGATTATTTGTGGAGCAGATATTTTACTTTTTAGCTGGGAGTCAACAAATTCAATACCTCCTTGGATAACACCAATGCCTTTTTCTCTTAATTGGTCTGAAGCAATGTAAGTATCATTTTGAGGTGTGACAACCCTATAAAATGAGTTGCCATCTAAATTAAATGCCCCAGATTCCACCAGTTTTATAAATGCTTCGGATGTTTGTTTAGATTTATGACTAAGACTTACTTCAATATTACCCATAGATGTTTCAATCAATAAAGTTTTGAGGTGGTCTGGTTTAGATTTGGCAATTAAGTGGCTTGAAAACATTAAAAAACCCATCAGTAAAAAACGTGTATTGGTATGCATGATTGTAACATCTAACAATAGATGCATGGCTTGTAAAGGTGCTTTTAAGAAAAATAATATCATTTTACAATGAATTGAGAGTGTTTTTTTATGAAAATTGATATGCCACCAGCATGGATCCAATTTCTCAGGGTGTAGTAGGGGCAAGTTTTAGTCAGAGCACCGCAAAACAAAAAGTAGATATAAAAATGGCAACCGTACTAGGGTTTTTATCGGGGATGGCACCTGACTTAGATATTTTAATTAGGTCAGCGCAGGATCCACTTTTAGGTTTGGAATACCATCGTCAGTTTACCCATTCTTTGGCTTTTATTCCAATAGGAGGATTATTGTGTGCCTTGATTGCCAAAATATTTATAAAAAATAAACTGAGTTTTTTACAAGTTTATATTTTTTGTACTGTGGGCTGGGCCACACATGGTTTGTTGGATGCTTGTACCACCTATGGGACATTACTGTTTTGGCCGTTTTCATATCAGAGGGTTGCATGGAATAATGTTTCAATTATTGATCCTTTGTTTACCTTACCGCTATTGATATTAATGGTAATGACATTGATAAAAAAGAAAAAACAATATGCCCAGTGGGCCTGTGCTTATATTATTGTTTATCTTGGCTTTGGTTTGTTGCAAGCACAAAGAGCTCGCTACTTTTTACAGAGTAAAATAGCGGATCGGCAACATCATGCAGAAAAAATAATGGTTAGCCCGTCTTTTGCTAACCTATTATTGTGGCGAACAGTTTATGAATACGAGGGGTACTATTATGTGGATGCCGTAAGAGTTGGGGTTACACAACAAATTTTTCAGGGTGATAAAATTAAAAAATTTGAAAAATATCAAGACTTGCCTTGGTTGGTAAAAGGAAGCACGCAAGACAGAGATATTGAGCGTTTTCGATGGTTTACCAATGATTATTTGTCTTGGTCAGATAAAAATCCTTATACAATACAGGATGTTCGTTATGCCATGTCGCCACGCGCTACACAAAGTTTATGGGGTTTGGAGTTGTCACCCAATGCTCAAGATAAGCATGCATTGTTTGAAAGAGTTTCAAGAGACTCTTCCAAGGATAGAGAAGAATTCTGGGAGATGTTATTTTACAAGGCAACCAACCAATAAATCCAAAAAAGAATTAAGTGTGCTAGGATTATACTTAAGAATAGCTTGATTGTATGTTAGAAGGTGAAATGATCACAGCAATTGGAATAGTTTGTAAAGACATTGAGCAAACAATAAAGTTTTATGAATATTTGGGTTTGAGCTTTAAACAAATAGGTGGCCCAGATCATTTTGAAACCTACAATAATAAAGCTTTTAAAGTAATGTTAGATTCAGAACATTTAATAAAGCAACTTTATCCGTCTTGGCAAAGGCAACATAACCAAAATGTAAGCTTGTGTTTTGAACTAAAAGAACCTGAAAAAGTTGATCAGATTTTTTCAGATTTGATTGAATGTGGTGGAGTAGCTATTAAAAAGCCTTGGGATGCTTTTTGGGGACAGCGTTACGCTAGTTTGTTAGATCCAAATTCAAATCAAATAGATCTTTACGCTGCCCTATAAATTCATGGTTGACAAAATCCTGCTGTGCATATTATGAGCTGTGGGTAGCTTGGGAAAAAATTAAAATTTATTATTCAAAATAGGGGGCATTGATGAAAATAGATTGTAACGTTGTCTGCCTATTTATAAGAATTAAAAAGGTTTAGTAGATGTATTTTTCTAAAGAAAATTTCTTAAAAAGATTACCGTTCTTAAATAATCAAAGGAAGCTAAAGTTAATAATTGTATTGCTTTTTGTTCAGTTTGTTTCTAACTGTGCTCATCAAGTTGAATCTATAAAAAGTGATGTTCAGCATAAAGAAAAAGTTTTTTTAGTGCTTGCACATCCTGATGATGAAACCATGTTGGGGGGATTTTTACTTGAATTAAAGCGTTTAAATATTCCTGTCTATGCTTTATATCTTACTTCAGGCGAAGGTGGAAAGCTTCAAGTTCTTGATAAGAAAGGGGAATGGCAAGGGCAAAATATTGATAGTTTAAAATTAAAGAAAATAAGAGAACATGAATTGAGTAAAGCAGCTACTAACTATGGGTTTCAAAATTATTTTTTATTCAATCAAAAAGATGAGCCTTTGCGTGATAAAAGTGGGTTACCGATACGAGACGGACAGGTTTTTTTAAACAAAAAAATTTGGAACAAACAACAGATACAAAAAAAAATACTCACTCTATTTGAAAAATATAAACCAAGTTATGTTATTACTATGAGTTTAGATCAACATACGCATGCGCATCATAAAGCAAGTCGTATAATATTGGATGAGTTAAAGCTTACTCAAAAATTTAGTTTTATTAAGGGTGTTTATGCCTACACTGAAACCAATTGGGTAGAGCCTAGTAAAGAGGACGAAAAAAAACTTCCAATGATGACTTTAGATAGAAAACAGAAAATGCCACAGTCAAAGTACAGTTACGGAAGCATTAATGCTCAAATTGCAAGTGCACATTACTCTCAGCGATCAGGGCATATAGATCTTAGTGAGCATAAAGAGGAAATATATCAAGTAGACGGCTCATTATTAAACTTTTATGAGTTGTTATGCAGCGATAATAATTGTGGGCAAAGAATCCAGTATATTGTGCATAAGGACGCAAAATAGTCTGAAAAACCTTTGACATATAAACTATTTATTTAATTTTAATAACCATAAAACGGGAGCAGTATTTTTTTTAATATGATGGTGTTCTGTAAATGTATATATCTGCTGAGTATGCAGCCATTTCTCTATACTTTCTTTTTCAACTTTTCCCTGTGAATGTCCTGGGTAGGCTAAGATGGAAATTAAACCACCAGGTTTGAGTAAAAAAAGACATTGTTCTAAAGCTGATAAAGTGCTTTCCTTTTGAGTGCAAAGGTGTTTATTCTGGCCACCAGGTAAGTAACCCAGATTAAACATGATAAGATCTATGTGTTGATGAATACTTTTTGGTATTGAGCTAGACATCTGCGCATGTGATGTGTGAAAACAAATCAGCTGTTTATTGCCTAAAATTGGGGTACATTTTTTTTGAGTTTCTAAAAGGGCCTGTTCTTGTACATCAAAGGCAAAGACTCTACCTTGTGCTTGAGTGTTTTCCAGTAAAAATTTTGTATCATGCCCATTTCCACAGGTTGCATCAATACTGTTTAAAAACTTTCTTTGATGACTTAGTACCAGTTGATGACATATTTGTGTGAGAGACATTTTAAGTATGCTTATTTTTTATCAAATGAATTGGCAAATTTTTCTGCATGATGCGGGATCTCTAAGCAACCTTTACTGCCAAAGCCATTAAATATCCAAAGTCTAGAGTCTTGAGTAGAAGCTTGAATAAGAGTTTGCCTGTTTAATGTTGTTGGCCTAATGCCTGTATGATGTTCTTTGATAACAAATGTTTTGTTTTTTAAAGATAAAGGGAGCTTAGAAATAAATGCTTCATACTCTTCACTGCTTTTAGGTTCATGATTGATGTCCCAGTGATAACTTGAGCCTAAAAAGAAACGAAAAGAAGTATTAAAATCAGGTGATAACCAGTGTCCCCAATTATACAGTGATTTTTTTAGACCCAATACTTCAATGTTCATGATGCTTCCTTTAGAAAGTTGAAAAAGGTCATGTTTAAAAAATGGGTTATGAATGTTTTGATAACCTTCACAAAAAATAAGACACTTAAAGGAACTATCTTTATACGACAGTTTGTTTTTATGAAATTGAAGTTGGCTATAGTTAAAGTGTTCGTTGTCCAATATAGATTGCTTATTAAAATGATCCCTGCTCATTTTTAAAAACCTTTTTACATTAATGCAAGCGGTGTCATGAATATGAATTTTTTCTTTTGAAATGAACTCAAAACTCTTAGGAAATGCTTGAGCTCTTTTTAAATAATACTTGTATTGAGTTGGAGTAGATAAAAAACGTTTTTGCCTAATAGAATGAAATAAAGAAACATCGAGTTTTTTCTCTATATCAAGGTAAAAGCTTTTTGCTTTGGTAAATTTTTCAAAAAAATTCTGAGTTAAGTTTAATCTTGGACCAGTAAATGGATTAATGATTCCTGCAGCAACAATAGAAGAAGAGCCTTTAAATTGGTTATCAATTATTTTAACAGAATACCCTCTTTCTATGAGGGTATGGCTTAGTATAGTTCCTGCCAAGCCTTGCCCAACAATTAAAAAATCATAAGCTTCATGCATCATGATTCTGGCTTAGAAAAGTTAAGTTGGTGCACTCCATGCTCAAAACAATTTAACAACTGCATGTATTGTTGGTATAGGTCAAGGTTTTCTTTTTTCCATTTATTCTGTATGGACCAAGGTTCAACATAGATCACTTTAGTAACTTTTGCTTGAAGCATGGCTTTACTACAATTAAAGCAGGGCTGCATGGTGGTGTACATGGTGCTGTTTTCAGTTTTAATACCAAAACGAGCCGCACTTAAAATGGCATTTTGTTCAGCGTGGACACAAATGCAAATATCATAAGCTGTTCCAGAAGGGTATTGGGAATCTCTATTTTTACAGCGAACACAGCCACCATCCAAGCAATTAACAGTTCCTTCAGCGGTTCCATTGTAGCCAGTTGATATAATTCTATTGTCTAAAACCAAAACCGCGCCTACTCTGCTTCCTATGCAATTGGCTTTGGCTTTAACAGCTTGAGCAATATTTAGGTAATACTCATCTTGGGTCATAGAACTATTTTTATCACTGATTATTTAATGGAACAAGTCTTGGCAATAGAATGAAAATATGGGTATATACTTTTATTGTCATTATGGATCCTTTTAAAACACTATACAATCCAAAAAGTATTGGGTTTGTTTCAGAGGCTATTTATGCTTCAGATGCTAAATTCAATAAAAAAAAGTTCCTTGATGAGGCTTTGCTGAATTTAGATCAACTGGAAATGAAACAAAGGGTTGTGCAAATAGCAGATGCTTTGCAAGATAATTTGCCCGGAACTTATAAGCAAAAACTTAACAGTTTACTTAAAAGCGTAAAATCAGATAAAAATACATCTGGTATTCACGGCTTCTTATTATGGCCTTACACATACTTTATTGAGGTTTATGGAATTGATGACCCTATAAACTCAATGAAAGCATTGTACCTTATAACACAACAGTTTACCTCAGAGTTTGGGGTGAGACCATTTTTAGAACGTTATCCAGATACAGTTTATGGTTTGTTTGAAAATTGGGTTAAGGATCCTAATGAACATGTTAGACGGTGGGTGAGTGAAGGTCTGCGGCCCAATCTTCCCTGGGGAATGAAAATTTCTCACATCAATAAAAATCTTAAAAAAAACATCAAACTTCTTTGGCAACTTAAAAATGATACATCTCCCTATGTTAGAAAGAGTGTTGCCAATCATCTAAATGATATTGCAGCCTTAGATTCTCAACTTCTTTTGGATACCGTTGAGAAATGGCAATCCAATAAAACAAATATGCAAGCGTTAATAAAAAGCGCATTGAGAAATTTAGTGAAGCAAGGTCACCCACAAGCCTTAAAAATATTAGGTTTTAATCCAAAGGCAGATATTGCCCTTAAAAAATTAAGTATATCTAAGAAAAAAATTCATGAAGGAGATAGTCTAACCATAAGTTTTGAACTTATTAACCAAAGTAAGACCGATCAGCCAATCATGGTTGATTATATTTTGCATTATATGAAAAAAAATGGGCAAGGTTCTCCTAAAGTATTCAAACTTAAACAAACTCAATTGGCTAAAGGTGAGTGCATGGTTCTGAGCAAGAAACATGCTTTTAAACCGGTTACAACTAGAAAGCATTATGCAGGTCAACATAAAATAGAGATTCAAGTTAATGGGCAGGTAAAGTCCTCAGTTGACTTTGTTTTACAGGTGTAAACAAGGTTAAAACGGAGCTTGCTTAATACATAGAATACATGCTATTAAGACAATGTTTTGTTGATTGAAAATTACTTGGAGTAAAACAATAAGACTGGGTCATGTTGTGTAAACGGCTCCATTTAGGTGAATTAAAGCAATAAAATAGCACTTTATTGGGTCCAAAAGTAGGAAAAGATTCTAAGCAAACAACTCAATTTTTGTATTTTGGCCTAGCTAGGCTAAAGCATAAAGTATGGTAATTACTTTATAGCAAATATAGTATGATTTAAAGGTAATAATTAATAGTGAAAAATGTAACGTTTAGCGATTTAGGTTTAGGAAAAAAAATAGTTCAAGCTATTGAGGATTTAGGTTTTGTAAACCCAACAGAAATTCAGGAAAAAGCCATTCCCATGCTTTTACAAGAGAGTGAAAAAGACTTTATTGGTCAAGCTCAAACAGGCACTGGTAAAACAGCTGCGTTCATGCTTCCAATTTTAAATAAAATTAATTTAAAAAGTCAGCACGTACAGGCTTTGGTTTTAGCTCCCACCAGAGAATTAGCACAGCAAGTAGAAAAAGAAACCGTAAAATTTGCCAAACATTTAAATATTAAAACTTGTTGTGTATACGGAGGATCTCCTTATAAACAGCAAATACACAGTTTAAAAAAAGAAAAACCCAGTATTGTGGTGGGTACCCCAGGGAGAATCAAAGATTTGATCAATCGTGGAGTTTTGGTTTTAGATCATGCCAGCCACTGTGTTTTAGATGAAGCCGACGAAATGTTAAACATGGGTTTCTTTGATGATATAGTAGAAATTTTACAACAATTTAATGAACAACGACAGTTGGTTATGTTTTCGGCAACCATGCCCAAAGGGATTTTAAAGCTGATTGATAAAACATTCAAAGCTTATGACAGAATTAATGTAGAGAAAAAACTAGAGGATTATTATAACATCAAGCAACAAGCATTTATTTGTGAAAGTAAATATTTTTTAGATGCTCTTTTACGTATTTTAATTCAATTGGATGAAGTCTACGGCATTGTTTTTTGTAATAAAAAAATTGAAACTCGAGATGTAGGTGAAAAATTAAAAACTTTTGGTTATAAAGTAGATGTTCTAAACGGTGACCAAAGTCAAGAAGAGCGCCAACGATCAATGCAAAGTTTTAAAAGAAAAAAGCAAGGCTTGTTGGTTTGTACAGATGTTGCAGCAAGAGGTATAGATATCAACAACATTAGTCATGTATTTAATTATGGTTTGCCTCAAGATGCTGAGATTTATACGCATAGAATTGGAAGAACAGGACGAGCTGGACAAACTGGAGTTGCTTATACCATTGTTGACTTTAGAGATACCAAGCAGTTTAATCGTATAGAAAAGATTACAAAAAATAAAATTGAACTTAAAGATATTCCTAATACTGAACTTTTAAAACAAGAATACTTTAAAAAAACATTACAAAATATAGAAGAGTACTTAAAAAATTCACAAAACAGTCCATTTATTGATGACAATAAAAAACTTTTTTCTAAGTTTAAACAACTGTTTTCTAACTTCAAATCAGAAGATTTAGTGGCGTTGATGTTTCAACAAAGTTTTCAATATAAGTTTTCTGAGTTTGAAGAACTGAAAAACATGCAAACGCTTACTTTTGCCAAAGAAAAACCACAAAGATCCTTTAAAAGAAAAGGTAACTTTAGACGTGGACAAAAAAGTGCAAAATTTAGCAAAAAACCTTTAAGAAAAAGAAATCGATAATTTTTTAAACTTACTTTGGCGCAGGTAGAGGAATGCGCAAATCTTTGGGTTCATTAAATGTTTTTGTAAACTGATCGTTTTGCCAGCGCAGCTTTGCACGTTCAATTTTTTCCCGATCGCTGGCCACAAAGTTCCACCAGATATGTCGGCCTTCAGCAAAGGGCTTGCCACCAAAGATCATGAAATTTGTATTAGCATGCACGTTGAGTTCAATCTTTTGTTTGGTAGTAAAAACCGCTAGTTCACCTCCTGATAATGTTTCTTCTTTTAGCTTTAACTTTCCACTGGCAACATAGATGGCAGATTCATATTCTGGATCAAAGCTATAGCTAGACTGTGCTCCGCTTTGTGCATGAGCTTGTATGTAAAACAAGGGTGAAAATGTTTGTACTGGAGAGGTGTATGACTGATAATGACCGGCAATCAAGGTATGATTTATGCCATTAGCTTCAAATTTTGGTAACTCATCAGCAGTATAATGTTCAAATTTTGCATCCATTTCTTCATGCTCTTGAGGTAAGGCAACCCAGAGTTGAATGCCTTCTAAAATCCCTGGTTCTTGGGACCGTTCACTGTGAGTAATGCCATTGCCAGCTGTCATCCAATTGACTTCACCAGGTTTAATTAAACATTCATTGTTTAAAGAATCTCGATGCAAAATACAACCTGAAAATAAATAAGTTAGTGTAGAAATCCCTATATGTGGGTGTTGACGGACCAACATTTCTGTTCCGGTTTTTAAGTCAGCTGGTCCCATATGGTCCCAAAAAATAAAAGGACCCACCATTTGTTTTTTTGAGGAGGGCAAGGCTCTTCTAACAATAAAACCATCACCTAAATCTTTTTCTTTTGTTTTAATAATGTTCATGTCATGGATATACAGTAATTTTGCTTTTTTTGAAATTTCAACGTGAGGTTAATACAATCAAATGGAGAAAGTTTTTGTAATATTGGGTAATCAGTTGTTTCCTGAGCAATACATTGAACCATACAAAGAGTATCAATTTTATATGGCAGAAGACTATGGTTTATGTACTTATGTGAAACACCATAAAAAAAAGTTGGTTTTGTTTCTTGCGGCTATGCGCGGCTACTACGATAGACTTAAAAGATTGGGTTATCAAGTGTCCTATTGCCATTTGCAAAAGGATGGTCAAAGTTATGAAGAAAGACTATTGAAACACTTTCCAAATTTAAAACAAATCATCAGTTTTGAAATTGAAGATAAATTTTTTGAAAAAAGGATAACTCAACTATGTCAACTTAAGTCCATAGATTGGCAACAACTTCCATCACCCATGTTCTCTTGTTCAAGAGATAAGTTTAGTAGCTATCTTTTGCGACATAAAAAGCCATTCATGAAAACATTTTATCAAGAGCAACGAAGAGACTTAAATATTTTACTGGATAAGCAACAAAACCCACAAGGAGAGCAGTGGAGCTTTGATACAGAGAATAGAAAAAAAATAGGAAAAGAAGTGAAAATTCCACAGCCATTTCCTGTGATTAAAAAATCCAAGCATGTGGATGCGGTTATCAACTTAGTCCAGCAACATTTTTCAAATCATCCAGGTCAATTAGATGGGAACTTTGAATACGGGACAGATAAGAATCACTATGAACAATATATTCAATACTTTTTGGAGAAAAAATTAGATGATTTTGGTCAATATCAAGATGCTATTTCTGATCGAGGAGACTACCTTTTCCACTCTATTCTTTCTCCAGGATTAAATCTAGGCTTAATCACACCGCAAGAACTGATAGAGAAAACTTTAGACTTTCATATGAAAAATGCCACGCCTTTAAATTCTATTGAGGGCTTCATTCGTCAAATTATTGGTTGGCGGGAGTTTGTCAGAGGCATTTATCAAAACTTCTCAAAATATCAGGAAAACCATAATTACTGGCAGCATCATAGAAAATTAAGCAAAGATTGGTATAACGGCACAACTGGAATACCAATTTTAGACGATGCAATTCATAAAGCCCAAAGAACAGGCTATAATCATCATATAGAGCGCTTAATGATTTTAGGTAATATGATGGTTTTATGCGAAATTGAACCAAAACAAGCTCATCAATGGTTTATGGAAATGTTTATTGATAGTTCTGACTGGGTTATGGGACCTAATGTTTATGGAATGGCATTATTTAGTGATGGTGGGGTCTTTGCCACTAAACCGTATATATGTTCTTCAAATTATTGGCTTAAAATGAGCGGCTATAAAAAGGGTAATTGGTGTAATATTGTCGATGGCTTGTATTGGCGTTTTATTGCTAAGCATAAAGATTTTTTTTCACAAAACCCTAGGTTAAGTATGATGTCTAGACTTTTAGATAAGATGAAACATGAAAGAAAAGAGATCATTTTTAACCAAGCAGAAAGGTTTTTAAATAAAGTTACATTATGAACAAAAACACAAAAGTTGCTTTAATTATTGGGGCCAATCGAGGTATTGGTTTTGGGCTTGTCAAAAATTTACTTCAAGACAAAGCCAATTATATGATTTATGCCAGCTATAGATCCGAGGATAAATCGCAAGACTTACTGTCTCTGGCACAAGAGTATCCAGAAAAATTAAAATGCCTAGTATTTGATGCAATAAAAAGTAATAATTACAGCTATTTATTGGATAGTATTGTATCTGAAACAGAAAAAATAGATCTGTGTATTAACTGTATTGGGGTTTTGGATGATGGAGTGACCTTTCCAGAAAGAAAGGTTGAGGAGTTAAGTTCTGAATCATTAAGCCATTGTTTTACACTCAATACAATCCCAACCTTGCTATTGGCAAAAACCTTAAAATCATTGTTACTTAAGAGTGAAAGCCCAAAATTTGTTGCAATTTCAGCCAAAGTAGGGAGCATCTCTGATAATCGTTTAGGAGGCTGGTACGCTTATAGAATATCGAAAGCAGCCTTGAATATGGCCATTAAGAATCTGTCAATTGAATTTAAAAGACTGCATAAAAACAGTATGATTGTAGCAATCCACCCAGGAACGACTCAAACCGAATTATCTAAGGCGTTTATCAAGCATGCAGCTAAAAGCTATATCGTTCACCAACCGGAACAAGCCGGTAAAAATATTCTACAGTTGATTAACAGACTAAGTCCAAATGAAACTGGCCTGTTCTTTTCTTGGGATGGCTCCAAAATAAGCTGGTAAGGGATTATTTAGCAGTTTAATAAGGCCCTCTATAGGATTTTTTATGTGAATATAATTCTTGCATAATGCTTGCTATCAGGATAAAAGGATTTTTAGTATTTGCCAGCTCGACCTTGAGCGTTCTTTTATTTGATTCAATCCATTAATAGATCATTCATCCGAGCCAACAAAGCTAAGGTTAATTTTAATTAAGGCTTATGTATAAAGCCACAGGAAAGTAGAAAAACAAATGAACAAAAAAATATTTGTGGGTAATTGTAGCTATAATGTCAACGAGGCAGAACTACAATCTTTTATTGAATCTTTTGAAATCAGCGTAGTGTCAGCAAAAGTTATCACTGATAGAGAAACAGGCAGATCTAGAGGTTTTGCTTTTGTTGAAGTTGGTGAAAATGAAGATCTCACTCATGTTATTAACACTTTAAATGGTAAAGAGTTAGACGGTAGAAATATAACAGTGAATGAAGCAAAACAAGAAAATAAAAAAAGTGGCGGTGGTTTTAAAGGCCGTGGTGGCGACAGACGTTATTAGTATTATTAATAAGTCGTAAATTATTTAGGGCCCCTTAAAGGGGCCCTTTTTTGTTGGCTAAAATAGAGGTTAAGCTTTTTCATAAGAAGTTTAAGTGTAAAAAATATTTGAAAACTTTTGATTTCAACGTATGGTGGCAGGCTTATTGATGCAGAGCTATTTTGAAAAACTTAATCCAGAACAAATAACCGCTGTAAAACATAATTATGGGCCGCTTCTTATTTTAGCAGGAGCAGGTAGTGGAAAAACCACTGTTTTGGTTCAGCGTACACAACGCCTTATTTTAGAAAATATTGCTGCAGCCAATGCTATTCTTGTCTTAACCTTTACCAATAAAGCGGCTAGAGAACTGAAATTTAGGGTTGCTCAAAAGCTAGATAAAAAACAGGCGCAGCAAATCCATGCGGGAACATTTCATTCTTTTGGTTTAAATGTCATTAAAAAACACCATGATGCTCTAGACTTACCCAAACGTTTTGGTGTCATTGATCAGAGTGATGCGCAATCAGTGGTTAAAGAGTTACTTAAGACAAGCAAAGATAGTGAAAAAAGTAATTTTGATCTGGATACATTGCTTACATGTATCCAGACTTTAAGAGCGGGGAAAACGCTTCCTAGTCATTTACAAGAGTATCAGGATATGGCGGAAGCTTTGTATCCAAAATACCTTGATCGGCTCAAGTCTTTAGGTGTGGTGGATTTTGAAGGGCTTATTCTTGGTCCAATAGAAATTTTTAAACAAAAGCCAGATATTCTTAATGAGTATCAAACTCAGTTCAAACAAATCATGGTAGATGAGTTTCAAGATACCAACGATATTCAAATGCAGATGCTCAAACTTTTGGCACAACATCATCAAAATTTAACTGTGGTTGGCGATGATGATCAGTCTATCTATGGTTGGCGAGGTGCACAAATTCAACATATTTTAGATTTTCCAAAAAGATATAAAAATTGTAAAGTTGTGCGTTTAGAAAGAAATTATCGCTCTAAAGCGCGTATTTTGGATTTGGCCAATCATATTATTGCAAAAAACAGCACACGCCATGGCAAACAACTATTAGCCTCTGGCTATGATGATGAAGGGCATGAACCAGAAGTTTTTCTTTATCTTAATGAAATAGATGAAGCTGAAGGCATGGTTCATCAAATAGAATATTTTAAAAGCAAAGGCTATAAAAATGAAGATATTGCTTTATTGTATAGATCAAATAGCCAAGGTGGGATGATAGAAACAGCTTTAAGAAAGCAGCAAATTCCTTATGTGTTAACGGGAGGAACAGGCTTTTTCAGCCGCAAAGAAATCAAAGATATTTTAGCTTATTTAAAGTGCATGTTTAGACCTGATGAAATCAGTGTAAGAAGAGCCATGCATACACCCAATAAAGGAATTGGCGAGAAAACTATTCAAACAATTTTTGAGTATGCTAAACAACATAAGATCAGTTTTTTTAAAGCCAGTTTAGCCGATATTGATGAACTCAATGAAAAATCGAAACAAGCCATAGAGCATTTTCATCAAAGTTTACAAGCATACAAAACCCTTTTATTAAGCAATGAAAAAAAATGTGAAGACCAGTTGGTTTCAATCCTTGAAAAGATGGGGTACAAGCGTATGCTTCTGGCGGCATTTAAAGACATTCATACGGCACAAAAACGCTGGGATTTGGTTTTAACATTTTGTAGAGTTTTAGGGGCCTATATTCACAAGAGTGGTCATCAGGCACAGTCTTTTTTGAAGTTTATAGAAAATATGGATTTGGGGGATGTTGAAGAAGATGAAAAAGAAGGGTCTAACGTTCAATTGATGACCTTGCATGCATGCAAGGGCTTGGAGTTTCCTGTTGTTATCATCTGTGGTGTAGAAGAAGGAATTTTACCACATCAGCGTTTGGGACAAGATATCAGTGAAGAACGCCGTTTGTTTTATGTTGGGATCACCCGCGCAAAAGAACATCTAGTGTTAACACGTGCTAAAGAAAGAAAAAAGCAAGGTAAGCTAAAACCTTGTGCAACGTCTCGGTTTTTAGCCGAGGTTGATGAGACCTTAATTAAAAACTATCAAAGCGCGTTTCGTCCACAAGGAGAAAGTGAAAGAAAAGCCATGTTAGCGGCTTTATTTGATAAGATAGATCAGACCACGGAAAAGAATAGCTTTTAAAACCTAATAATAAGGGATTTACGCAGAGTATTTTTTTTTGCAAGCTTGGTTTTATGTATGTAAAACATTGTCCCTTTTGTCTTACTTAGAGTAAAAAAAGAAAGATCATTAAATTTTTAAGAACATTATATTCAAGTAATAAATTGAATTTACAATGAAAAGGTTTTGAAATGATTAGTACCCAACGATGTTTATTAAGAACATATGCTGAAGAAGATATAGAGCCCATAATTGCATTTTATCAAAAAAATGAACAATTTCTTAAACCATGGGAGCCACAAAGAACACAAAGTATTTTTACAAAATCATATTGGCAGCAAGCGATAAAGAAAAATATTTTAGATTATGATGAGAAAAAAGCATTGCCATTATTAATTGTAAATAAAAAGACACAGGCTTTGATGGGGTTCATTCATTTTAACAATTTTGAATACGAACCTTTTTTGAATTGTCGGGTTGGTTATAAGTTGGGTGAGGAGTATCAAGGCCAGGCGTATATGTATGAAAGCCTGCAAGCGGCTATGGCCTATATTTTTAATGAAACAAAAATAAGAAGAATAGAAGCTAATTTTATTCCAAACAATAAAAGAAGTGAGAGATTGTTAAAAAAACTTGGTTTTGAAGTACATGGAATAGCCCCAGCTTATCTTCAAATTAATGGTCAATGGCAAGACCATTGTCTAAGCAGTTTACTAAAAGATGTTTTTAATAAAAAAAATTAACTTGATTAAAGTTTTAATAAACCTTCGTGAATCAGTAATGAAACATAAGCATCGCAGGCAGCATAATGTATTTGTTTGTCTTTTAAGGTCTTTGCCGCCCAATTAGAAAGTTTAGCGTTTTTGCTTAAACGATGACCTGTAAAGATGACGCTTAAGGCATTAAGACCAAAGTTTTGCAGACCTTTTTCTTCAGCTAAATCAGACAAATCTACAAATCCTTGAGCTTCAAAATCTCTAAGTTTTTGTAAAGCAATGATATCATCACGTACAGCCACACCCAGCTTAAGAATTTGTGTTGAGCTTAAGATGTCTGACAAATATGGACTTAGGGCTTGTTGTTTGAGTTGAAATAAAAAAGCATCTGTTTTAGTAGCCAGTTGAAGTAAGGCAACAGGGTTATTTTGTCCTTTTCTAAAATTAGGTCGTGTTTCTGTATCAAAGCCTAAAACAGATTGTTTTTTTAAGTGTTGGCAAACTTCAATTTGCTGCTCATAGTCTTGAATAATATGAATGGTACCGGGATACTGTAAAAATGGAAAGTCTCGTATTTCTTGTTTACTTAGTTTTTTTCGGCCGTCAATAAACACAGTGTTTTGCCTTAGACCATGCTCATGGCAATTTGTAAAGATTCTTCATAGCTATTCCTTGTTTAACTATAAAAATATAGATAAAGCATGCTTGATATGCCAGAACTTCCAGAAGTTGAAACCGTATGCCAAGGGCTTGCTCAATTAATAAAACCACAATCATGTGTTGAGCATATTCATATCTATACGGATAAACTGCGCTTTCCTATCTCAAAAACAGTTAAGGATACGTTGCCAGGCCAAAAGCTGCAGCGTTTTTCCAGAAGAGCCAAGTATATATTATGGCACTTTGATCAACATATCATGATCAGTCATTTGGGGATGACTGGTTCTTGGCGAGAATTGAATGATGATATGAAAAAGCATGATCACTTTGCTATTGCTTTTGTTGATGAGCAAACCTTGATTTACAATGATCCCAGACGCTTTGGTTTTATTGATCTTTGTCCTAAAGATATAATCCTGGACCACAAATTTTTAAAGCATCTAGGTCCTGAGCCATTATCCGATCAATTCAATCATAACTATTTACAAAACTACTGCAAGAATAAAACGGCAGCCATTAAATCTGTGATCATGGATCAACGTTGTGTGGTGGGGGTAGGGAATATCTATGCCTGTGAATCCCTGTTTCAAAGTGAAATCCATCCTTTAACACCGGCTAAAGATGTCAGTGAATTGAATCTTAAAAAGTTGATTAAACATATTCAAAACGTTTTATTACAAGCTATTGAAGCAGGGGGCTCTACTATCAAAGACTTTAAGAAAGCCGGAGGAGAACAAGGCTATTTTCAGCATCAGTTTTTGGTTTATGGAAAAACTGGTGAGTTATGTCCAAACTGTAAACAGAGTAAAATAGAAAATCTAAGAATATCTGGGCGGAGTAGTTTTTATTGCCCTAATTGTCAGATCGGGTAGTTTTTTTATGTTGTGTATTTATCAAACATTTCATCAAAAATTCTGTATTGATCTAATTTTAAGAATTGAAACTCGTCTACAAAAAAAAGACGCAGGAAGAATGGAACTCTGACCCCAAGTTTTTTGATGGCTTGATTGATAACCTTCTTTTTATTTCTTTGTGGAGACATTAGAATTTCTTTCCCTTGATAAACTGCGGCTGCTTGATCACCAACACCGCCAGAATAATCGGTTTCAATGATTGCAAAAGTAGGGGTACTGGCAATTGTGTTCATCATGTGGTGCACAACATTACTGTTTAAAAGAGGGTAAGTATGTTCTGAAGGGCTGCCAAAAATATTCAGTTTTTCAGACCAAAAATCGCAATAGTTGGCTTCTAAAGGAAACATTGTGATACTCTTGGACAATTGAATGGGGTTAAGATCAAATTCACGAGCTTTATTTTGATCAAACTCACCTTTTAGCAATGCCGCACTGATATGATGTCCCATGCTTTAAATCTTCATTCAAATTTTTATTTAAGTCTATAAATTTGTTTTATAAACGGGCAAATTTTCTAAACACCCAGGCAGGTTCTGTTTCACTCAGAGCTGGGTGCAGGTTTTCTTCAATGACTTGCCATTGTGTTTGATCAAAGTCAGGAAAAAAAGCATCACCATCAGGAATATCGAGATCAATTTCAGATAAATAAAGGTAATCACACATACGCATGCATTGTTCATAGATTTGCGCGCCACCACAAATAAACAGCTCTGTTTCACCCGCATCTTTTGCATGTGTTACAGCGGCTTCAATGCTTTTAAACCACAATACATTGGGATGGGTCATGCTTGGTTCTTGCCTTGAAATGACCAAATGAGTTCGCTTGGGTAAAACACCGGGCAAGGCTTCTAAAGATTTTCGGCCCATTAAAATATGATGATTCAGGGTTGTGCGTTTAAAGTGAGCAAACTCTTGTGGCATATGCCAGGGCATATCGTTATTTTTACCAATGACTTTGTTTTTGCTATACGCAGCAATGGCTGAGATCAACATTTAGACCGCAACCTCAGCTTTGATTGCAGGATGTGCTTCATAGTTGACCAGTTCAAAGTCGTCGTATTGGTAAGAAAAGATGTCTTTGGGTTTGCGTTTAATATGCATTGTTGGTTTGCTAAAGGGTTCTCGACTTAATTGGGTTTGCACTTGTTCAAAGTGATTTTGATACAGATGCACATCACCAAAGCTGTGGACAAAGTCACCGTAGTCATAATCTAAGACATTGGCAATCATCATGGTGAGTAAAGCATAGCTGGCAATATTAAAGGGTACACCCAAAAAGTAATCAGCTGAGCGTTGATACAGTTGGCAGGATAAACGCGGTTTATCTTTGTTTAAAGAGACATAAAATTGAAACATGGTGTGACAGGGAGGCAGGGCCATTTTTTCTACATCAGCCACATTCCAAGCAGAAACAATATGCCGACGAGAATGCGGATTGTTTTTTAAGCTGTGCATTAAATTTTGGATTTGATCAATACTCTCACTGTTTGATGTTTGCCAACTGCGCCACTGTTTACCATATACTGGGCCAAGGTCACCGTTTTCATCAGCCCATTCATCCCATATGCGGACCTTGTTTTCTTTTAAATAAGCAATATTGGTATCGCCTTGCAAAAACCACAACAGTTCATGAATAATAGACTTAAGGTGACATTTTTTGGTGGTCACCAAAGGAAACCCTTCTTGTAAGTCAAAGCGCAATTGTGCGCCAAATAATGAGCGAGTACCTACACCCGTTCTATCTGTCCGGTCTTCACCTGTTTCCATAATGTGTTGCATAAGTTGAAGATAATTGCGCATAAAAACTTAATATCGTTCATCAAGCCAATCAGCAAGAAAAAATAGATACTGGGCTTTTGAATGTAAATATGAGTCACATTGCTTAAGAATTTGATCAAATGCTGATTATACGAGATACATAAAGTGTGAATGGTCGTGTTTTAAAACTTTCTATAGGTATTTTCATGGTTCTGTTGAGCTGTGTGCAGGCCCAGCTTCCTGAGTTAAATTCCGAGCAAGAAAAGCGTGCGCAAGCTATTGATAAGCTATTGATGGCTCCTTGTTGCTGGGCAAAAACCGTGGCTGAGGATAATTCTGGTATGGCTTTTGGCGTAAGAGAGCAAGTTAGAACTTTGATTTTGGCTGGAAAAAGTGATGCTGAGGTCTTGGCTTATTTTGAGGCAGAATATGGAGAAAAAATTTTAAGCAGTCCCAAAAAAGAAGATTTTAACCTTTTGTTGTGGATTCTTCCCTTTATTCTTATGCCACTGTTAATGTTTGGGGTGTATAAAATTATTTTATCATGGAGAACGTCCACTTTGTCAGAGGGACAAAAGTCTGCAGCACAAGCACCGTTTATTGAAGAAAAAATAGTTTCTGAACAAGACAAACAGCAAGATAAGCCTAATAAAAATTCACAAGAATATGCTAAATATGCCAAGCAATTGGATCAAGAGCTATACGGAGACGACTCTTAAAAAGAACTTCCAGGTTGTTTGAGAAATTCAGTTTCTTGAGGGCTGCTAGGGCGATTTAAAATTTCATTTCTATGAGGGAAGTGCCCAAATTTGGCCACAATATCATAGTGTTTAACAGCGTAAATGTAGTGCTCAGTAAAAATTTTATCTTCTTCCATCAATTGTTTGAACATCTTTACACTCAAGCGTTGGATATTTAAGTTTTCACTATGTTCTAAAGGCAAATAAAAAAACACTCTTTCTAGAGGGTGTAAGTCTTCATCAACGCTCTTTTTTAATCCTTCTAAAGTCAAGTTAAGGGCAGCATGATCATACGCATACATTTGAGAACTACCTCTAAAGATATTTCTAGAAAACTGATCCAGTAATACAATAAGAGATACGTAACTTTGCGGGTTGGATTTCCACTCAGTAAAATGTCTACCGGCAGAAAAATCTTTTAATAGAGGTAAAAACTGTTTACGCATATAACGGTCAACCTTGGGATTTTTCCCAAACCAGAGTTGTCCACGCTCTTTAAGATAGTTTTTTTCTAGAGATAAATCTTTAAACCAATAGGAGTGAATATCTTGCCAAGTTTTCATTCTTACTGTTTACCACTGCTGGTAGAATATAACAAAGATATTGATCAATGATCTTTGCCATTATTGCTTATATAGGTATTAGAGTAGACTCCATAACAGTCTTGAGCTTCTAGTATGTCTAAAAAAACACCAAGGTCTATAAAAAAATCACTGTACTTTCTTAGATTACTTTCATAAATGGTTTGTTGGTTAAAGCTAATATTTAAGCCTTCAATAAAGTTTAAAATATCTGCTTTAAGATGGTTTGGACAGTTGATATAAAAGTCCATATCAGAGAAAATAGGCATGTATTTATACAAGTAATTGTATTCTTCTGGGTTATCATCTATGTAGCGTTCTTTTTCACCATTTTCATCTAAAAAGTAGATAACGCCATCCTCTAATAAAATACCCGTGTCATACTTATCAACATAATATGTAAAGTCATTCACAAAAATAGATAAATGATGACCATGCTCATGTTTAAAGGTTTTTGAACCCATTGAAAAGGTGATTTTGTACTCTGAAGGTGTTTCTATGTCTTTACCCGTATGAAAATCAAAATGAAAATCATAGGTTTGATTGGCTTTAATTAAGACGTAACGATGCTGGTGCAAAAGATCAATGACAGTTGTACTAAAGCTTGAATCTTGTGCAAAAGCAACACATGAAAATAACAAAATAAAAATAAAATGCTTTCCCCGATACATTCAATGCTTATAGCGGATATACAGGTGGCAGTGCAAGTACAATTTTTAGGGTGAGTTTTCCAAAGCTTCAACCAGCTCTTTACCAAACTGCCTAATTTTATAACTACCTAAACCATGCACATACTTTAAATCTGTTTTGGATTGTGGGTTTTTCATGGCCAAATCATGCAAAGTTTTATTGCTAAAAACCATAAATGCAGGAATATCTTTTTGTTTGGCATAATCATAACGCCATTGTTTAAGATATTTCATACGCAAAAGCTCTAGGTTATCTAGAGGTCTAGTATCCACTGGGACACTCTTTTTTTTGCGGGCTGTTTTTTTCTTTTTGGTTTTAACTACCTTGGCTTCTGATGCAAGGGTGTTTTTGCGTAGTCTTGTTTTAGGTGTTTTTTGTGGCAATTGAACTTTGCGAATAGACTCAGGAGAACAGCTATCACAATGACCACAGCTTTCAACTCTTTGGGTATCTTTAAAGTAAGTTAAAATTTCACTGTGGCGGCATTCAGCACCTTCTGCATAATTGATCATAGCATCCAGAGCATTCCATTTGTTTTGAATAATTTTTGGGTTGGCTTTGCTTTGTCTAATAAAGAAGGTTTGCAAACCATAATCTTTTTTTGAATACAACAATAAACACGTAGACTCTTTGCCGTCTCTTCCAGCACGGCCAATTTCTTGATAATACGACTCAATATTCCCCGGCATTTGAAAATGAATAATTTTTCTGACATTGGGTGTGTCCACGCCCATGCCAAAAGCATTGGTGGCAATTAAAACTCTAATTTGCCCCGATTCATAACGGTTTTGTACATCATCTCTTTGATCTGAACTAAGTCCAGCATGGTAATACGCTATTTTATTAAATTGGCTGAAAAAGTGATCGTACAAGCTTTCACATTGTTTTCGAGTGCCAACATAAATGATAACCCGATCATCTGGATTTTGCTCTAAGGCTTGCTGGATAAAGTCATATTTATGCTGTTCAGTGCTGCAAAACTCAACTTGATAAAATAAGTTGGGACGATAAAAGCCATAAATATGTTTATGTGGTTCTCTAAGTTCTAATTGCTCAGATATATCATTAAGGACCATGGGGGTAGCTGTTGCTGTTGTGGCTAATAAGGGCACATTTGAATGTAACTTTCTTAAATCATTGAGTCTTGCATAGTCCTCTCTAAAGTCATGTCCCCATTGTGAAACACAGTGCGCTTCATCCACAGCAAACAGTTTGGGTTGTTGAGTACTGAGCCAGTCCATAAAGTATTCATTTTGGATACGTTCAGGTGATACGTAAAGTAAGTAAGATCCTTGATGATTGAGTTGGTATTGAATGTTTTGAAAAATCATACGTTTTTGCACTGCCGTTTGATTGGCATGAAAAAAACCAGATGCAATACCTTTTGCATTTAAAAAAGAAACCTGATCCCGCATCAATGAAATTAAGGGTGAAATAACCAGTGTTAAACCCTTTAGGTAAAGGGCAGGAACTTGATAGCAGATAGATTTACCGCCGCCAGTTGGCATAACGGCTAATGTATCTTGTCCTGATAAAATTGAGCTTATGATGGCTTCCTGACCTTTTCTAAATTGACTAAAACCAAAGCGGGTCTTTAAAATTTTTTGAGCATCATCTAGCATGAAGCTTAATGGTATACCTATAAACTTGATTTTTGCACACAAATTGTTGTGCTTTATACGATTATTGCGTAAATTGCTTGTATGAGTGAACTTAATATAGAAACATTACAAGAGGGTACAGGTTCAGAAGTTGAATCTGGTGCTAGGGTTAAAGTACATTATACGGGTTGGTTGACTGATGGAACCAAGTTTGATTCATCCGTAGACCGGGGTGAACCGTTTGAGTTTGCTTTAGGCGCTGGACAGGTTATTGAAGGCTGGGACAAAGGTGTTGTGGGCATGAAACAAGGCGAAAAACGCAAGTTGACCATTCCGTCAACCATGGCTTATGGAGAACATGGTGCTGGCGGAGTGATTCCACCCAATGCAACCTTGGTTTTTGAGGTAGAGCTTCTGGATTTTAAATAACTATACAATCTTTAAGTTTAAGAATTGTGCCAACTGTTTTGATTATTTTTATGAAGGCTCGGCTGATCGGGCTAGCGCCCTTAAGGCCTTCACCTCTCATAAAAATAATCTGCAGTAAGTTAAGGTCAATAGATATTTGATAAGTAATGGAAAACAATAATATTCATGTTGAGCTGGATGAGGATAGTCCCAAACCGGTTTTAATTCCTAAAGATAAAATTTCTAAGCATACTTTGATGGCTTTAATTGAAGCCTTTGTTTTGCGTGAAGGTACAGATTATGGCAATGTTGAATATGACCTAGAAGAAAAAAAACAGCAGGTGTTGAAGCAAATCCTATCAGATGAAGTGCTTATTACCTTTGACTTTGTTACAGAAAGTCCCAGCTTGATGACGGCAAAGATGTATCAAGAGCTCACTAGAAATTAATAGTTATATAAAAAAATGAAATAAGTTTTTGATAGGCTATAAGAATAATCCATTGAAAATGAATAATCTTTTTTAAAGGTATTATGATAATATGAAAATTAGAGATAAAGAATACAAGATAATTGTAGCAAGTGACGTATCTGAGAGAGATGGAATTGGTATTGAGTTTTGGGATGGTCAGCAAATGATTTTAGAAATATTCAGAGATGATTCTAAAAAGTCAAAAGACATAAGTATATATTCAGACACAGTTTCATTAGAACTTGTTGAAAAAGCCATTGAAGTTTTTAAAGATCAAATTCCACAAGATTATATTGATTACAACTCTGAAGAGTTTTTAGATAAATGTTGAATCAATACAGTCGTTATATTTGAACCAATCTGTAAGCATTATAAAAAAAGATATAAAAATGTATTCTCAGTTTAGGTTAGCCAAAATTCCTTTAAGAAAAGGAAGTAAAGCCAAGTTTGAAAAATTTTTAAAATATTTAAAAGATAATCCTCAAGACTATATTTATGAAGCAAAGCAGAAAGGTTATGCTTGGGCAGCGATATTTTATGAAGCTGGTAAAGCGTGTGACTATGTGCACATTTTGAGTCAATCTGAAAACTGGGATAAAATAAAATCAGATGATGAAATTGAGCATGGGCCATTTCGGAAAGTTTATAATGATTTTAAAAAAGAGTGTTGGTTGTTAGAAAAGTTAACTGAACAAGATTATCAAACATCAATATACAGTTTAAATACAGACTTTCTTTTTTTAGAAAATAAAGTTTAAGTATTTAGGTAAATCAAAACCTATGAACTAAGAATCTTTTGTTTAAGTTCTTCTACTTCTTTTGGAGCACAGGCTTCACAGATGGTTCTGCCATCATCTGTTTTGAATTTATTGAGACCGCCGCAGGTGCCTTTGATGGCTTTTCCTTGTAACAAGCCTAATGACATCAGTATAAAAAACATGCCAAAAAAAACAATGCTGACTAAAATGTAAGTCATAATTTAGATCATTATCCGTTTTTCTTTTCTAATTCCAGTAAATAATTGCTGGTATAAGCCATTAGGTTACCAGACTCTTTTTCTACAATAAATAAAGCAGCCAAGCCCAAATTATTAGCTAGTTTAAAAGCCTCAGGATATCCCATGGCCAACAAACCTGTAGCAAAAGCGTCTGCATCCATGCAGTTTTTATGTAGAACAGTTACAGACCTTGTCTTATGCTGACTTGGGTAACCTGTACTTGGAATCAAAGTATGGTTGTATTTTTTACCTTGATGCATAAAAAAATTACGGTAATCACCAGATGTCGCCATGGCCATATCTGACAAATTTAACGTTTTAAAAACAGCCCTTTTACTTACTTCATTATTTTGAGGATTCTCTACTGCAATCTTCCAAGCTTGTTGTTTAGCATCTCTAAAACCCTTAACAATCAATTCACCACCTATTTCAACATAGTGATTTTTGTACCCCATATCTTGTAACAATAAGCTGATTTGATCAACAGCATAACCTTTGGCAATGGCAGAGTAGTCCAGTTGAATATCATCTGATTTTTTTCTCATTTGATAAACAATGTTTTGGGCAATATCAATTTTATCCATACCAATTAAAGGTAGGAGTGCATCAATTTCACTTTGTTTGGGAACGCCAATACTGTCTGTATAACCAAAACCCCAAAGATTTATAAGAGGAGCAAGGGTAGGGTCAAAATAGTAATCGGTTAAAATAGCAATTTCTTGCGCTTTTTGGCTAACCAAAAACATGTCTTTACTAACGTTCATCCAAGTATCAGCTTTAAAGCGATTAAATTGAGAAATTTCTGAGCTTTCAATATAAGTTGATAAACTTTGATTGAGCGCTATCAATTTTTTTTCAACAGATGTTTGAATATGTTTTAGATCAAGTTTTATGTTTTCTTGTTGAGGTATGGTGATGTTGTAAGTGGTGCCCATGGTTTTGCCATTAATTTTGGCATGCGAAATTTTTTTCTCACATGAGTAGCAATTAAGGAGTAATAAGAATGAAAAAAATAATTTGAGTAAGCGTTTATGATTCATAATGTTTACCTCATAATTTTTATGTGGGCGTTTCTATAAAAAAAGGAGCACAAGGCGCTCCTTTTTATATTAACCACCAAAATCGTCAAATAAGATGTTTTCTGGTTCAACACCTAAGTCTTCAAGTAATTTAAAGACAGCATCATTCATCATGGGCGGACCGCAAATATAATATTCACAGTCTTCTGGAGCCTCATGATCCTTTAAGTACTCGTTATAAAGCACATTATGAATAAAGCCAGTATAACCTGTCCAATTATCTTCAGGCAAAGGCTCAGATAAAGCAACATGCCATTTAAAATTATCATTTTCTTTGGCTATGCTGTCAAAGTCTTCTACGTAAAACATTTCACGTTTACTTCTTGCTCCATACCAAAAACTTACTTTTCTATCGGTATGAATGCGTCTAAATTGATCGAAGATATGGGAGCGCATAGGGGCCATGCCAGCACCACCACCAATAAAAATCATTTCAGCTTTTGTATCTTTGGCAAAAAACTCACCATAGGGTCCAGAAATAGTAACCTCATCACCAGGTTTAAGGTTAAAAATATAGGAAGAAGCAATGCCAGGAGGTGCATCAGGTGCTTGTCTTGGAGGCGTTGCTATCCTTACGTTAAGCATGATGATACCTTTTTCTTCAGGGTAATTGGCCATTGAATATGCTCTTACAACTTCTTCTGAAGGGTTGGAACGGTATTGCCAAAGATTGTATTTATCCCAGTCTTCTTTGTATTCATCTTCCACAATGAAGCTATCAAATTTAATATCATGTTTTGGAATATCTATTTGGATATAGCCACCAGCCTTAAATTTAACGTCTTCTCCTGGAGGCAATTCTAAAACCAATTCTTTAATAAATGTAGCAACATTATGATTGGATTTAACTTTACATTTCCACTTTTTGACTGAGAAAATTTCATCAGGGACTTCAATTTTCATGTCTTGTTTAACAGCAACTTGACAAGAGAGTCTCACGCCTTGTGCAGCTTCAGCCCTATTAATCTGTGTACGCTCAGTAGGTAAAATATCTCCACCGCCTTCTATAACTTTGACGGTACACTGACCACAAGTTCCGCCCCCACCGCAGGCCGAAGAAACAAAAAGTTTTTTATCAGCCAAAGCGTTAAGCAGTTTTCCTCCAGCATTTACTTGAATAGGATTGTCTGAGTCACCATTGACAACAATATTAACTTTGCCTGCACTCACCAGCTTTGCTCTGGCTGCCAGAATACCAGCAACCAAAACCAACACAATTACAGTAAAAAAAAGTACACCTAAGATAATTTCTAACATTGTTTATTGCCTCTTATCTTTATAGTTGAATTCCACCAAAAGCCATAAATGCCAATGACATCAGACCAACGGTAATGAATGTTATTCCTAATCCTTTAAGTCCATCAGGTACATCGCTGTATCTGAGTTTCTCACGAATTCCAGCTAAGGCTACAATGGCCAAACCCCAACCAATTCCAGATCCTAAGCCATAAGTTACACTTTCAGCAAAGTTGTAATCTCTTTCAACCATGAACAAAGAGCCCCCTAAAATAGCACAGTTTACAGTAATCAAAGGTAAGAAAATACCTAAAGCATTGTACAAAGCTGGAAAAAACTTATCCAAAGTCATTTCTAAAACTTGAACGACAGCAGCAATAACACCAATGTATGTAATAAGACCTAAAAAGCTTAGGTCAACACCTTGAATACCAAAACGGTCTAAAGCTCCTTCTTTAATAACAAATTGGTACAATAGGTTGTTGATGGGAACAGTTAAGGTCTGGACAATAACCACCGCAATGCCTAAGCCAAAAGCCGTATCCACTTTTTTTGAAACCGCCAAAAAAGTACACATGCCCAAGAAAAAGGCAAGTGCCAAGTTTTCTACAAAAACGGCTTTAAACAATAAACTTAAATAATGTTCCATGATTATTCATCCCTTTCAACTTGTTCGGTTTTAAAGGTTCTTAAAACCCAAATGAAAACACCAATAATAAAAAATGCACTGGGTGAAAGTAGCATTAAGCCATTGGTTTGATACCAACCACCTTCAGAAGCCACTGGTAAGACTTTATAGCCTAAGATGGCACCTGAACCAAGGAGCTCTCTGAAAAAACCAACAAAGAGTAAGACAATGCTGTAACCTAAACCGTTACCAATACCGTCTAAGAAACTTGGGATAACTGGATTTTTCATGGCAAAGGCTTCAGCTCTACCCATCACAATACAGTTGGTGATAATCAACCCAACAAAAACTGACATTTGCTTGCTTACTTCGTATGCATACGCTTTTAAAACCTGGTCTACTAAAATTACAAAAGAAGCAATAATAGTCATCTGAACAATAATACGAATATTGCTTGGGATATGGTTTCTAATTAAGCTGACACTGGCATTGGAAAAGGCAACAACAAAAGTCACAGCCAAACACATGGTAATAGTAGTTGACAATTTGGTAGTAACCGCAAGAGCAGAACAAATTCCCAAAATTTGCAATGCGATTGGGTTGTTGTTGAATAAGGGGTCTAAAATAATTTTTTTAACATTTGTCTTAGTTGACATCTGTTGCTCCTTGCTCTGGGGTTGAACTGTTGTTTTGACTTAATGATTGATCATTAAATTTTTTAAGATCTAAACTTTTTAGTAAAGGGCCATAAGCCTCTTCACCAAACCAATATTTAAGCATGTTGCTTACACCTCTGGATGTAATGGTAGCTCCAGATAAGCCATCTACTTTATAGTTGGCATTGGTGGTGGTACTTTCTACCTGACCTTTAATAACTTCAATTGTAGGCTTACCATTTTCATTGTAAATCACTTTACCTTGCCATTTAGCCTGCCATTGCGGATTATCTACTTCACCACCTAAGCCAGGTGTTTCTTTATGTTCATAGAATGAGATACCTTTGACGGTGTTAAGGTCTGTATCCAGTGAAATAAAGCCATAAAGGGTAGACCAAAGTCCTTTGCCGTGGATAGGTAAAATCACTTGCTTAATAGTGCCGTCTTTTTTGACAAAATAAATCAAGCCTTGATTGGCTCTTGTTTTTATATTTGCATAATCCTGTTCAATTTTGCTTGAACGTTGAGGGTCATTGGCGGCTTTTCTTTGATCATAACCTTCTGGTACTTCTGTACTTAAGTTTTGTTCTTCAAAGTTATAAATCAAGGGTTCAATAGAGCTGCTAAAAACTGAATTGATTGTTTCTGGGTCAGCATTTTTATCAACCAAACCAGCAGTAACCAAAATGTTTTTCTTTTTATCTAAGGCTTTGTTGCGCTCTTGCTTGTCCCTTAACAAAACAGCAGACCCCGATACTAAGATAGAACAAACAATACATAAAGTTAGTGAAACAATTAATGTTTTTTTGATTGAATCGTTATTCACGCTGCACTCCTTTTTGAGCTTGAATCAAGGGCGCTCCATAAGTCTTGTTTTCTTTTTTGACGTAATTTTATATTTTTTGAAATAACCAGATAATCCATCACTGGCGCAAAAACGTTGGCAAATAAAATAGCCAACATGACCCCTTCAGGAAAAGCTGGGTTAATCACTCTTATAAGAACGGTCATAAAGCCAATAAGGAAACCATAAGCCCACTTGGCTGACGTATTCATAGGGGCTGATACTGGATCGGTTGCCATAAACACTGTTGCAAATGCAAAGCCGCCAATTACCAGATGCCAATGTGGAGGCACAGAAAACATAGGGTTGCTTTCACTGCCAATACCATACAATAAAGCTGAAAAACTCAACAGACCAATAACTGTAGAAAGCATGATGCGCCATGACCCAACACCTGTGAAGATTAAAACACCGGCGCCAAATAAGACAGCTACAACAGAGGTTTCTCCCATTGAACCTTGGATAAGACCTAAAAATGAATTCATCCAGCTTACACTTTCATGAATAGCATCAAAACCACCAATGGCTCCTAAACCTAAAGCAGTTGCACCAGAGAAACCATCAACAGCTGTCCAAACCGCATCACCACTGATTTGCGCAGGATAGGCAAAATATAAAAATGCCCTACCAGTTAATGCTGGGTTAAGAAAATTCTTGCCAGTACCGCCAAAAACTTCCTTACCTATAATAACAGCAAAGATGATTCCAACAGCAGCTTGCCACAAAGGAATGGTTGCTGGAAGAGTTAAAGGATACAAAAGACCTGTAACCAAGAAGCCTTCGTTGATTTCATGCTTTCTGATGATAGCAAAAACGGCTTCACACAAACCTCCAGCCATATTACTGACTAAAAATATAGGACCAAAGTAGAGTAGACCGTGCACAAAACAATCAATAATGTTTGTTGGGTCATAACCTAAACCAAAACAAGATAAAATGGATCCACGCCAGTCATTTTTAGCCATTAAGCCCATGGCTTCCATGGCTAAATTGGCTTGCAAGCCAGTATTGTAACAAGCAAACAGTATGCAAGGCATCAAAGCCAAGCCAACGGTTCCCATAACTCGCTTAAGGTCCATGGCATCTCTAACTTGAACACTTCCATGTGTGGTTTCTCCTGGTGTATACAAGAAAGTATCAAGCGCTTCATACAAAGGGTAAAGTTTTTCTAATTTCCCACCTTTATGAAAGTGGGTACCAATTTTATCCAAACTGTTGCGTAAAAGTTTCATTATAAACCTTTCTCTAAATCTGTAAGAATGTTTCTTAACATGGGGCCGTAGTCTTTTTTACCTGAACAAACAAAAGTACATAAGGCAAGATCTTCTTCATCGAGTTCAATACAACCCAATTGTTCTGCATTTTCAATATCATGCATGCACAGTGCTTTTAATAATGGAACAGGTAAAATATTGAGAGGGAATACGCTCTCAAAAGCACCTGTAGGCACAATTGCACGTGGGCTGCCATGCGTAGAGTTACTGAAAGGAAATTTAATAAAAGGAATCATTTTTGATAAGAATAAGTTTTTAACTGAAAACTTATCAAATCCAGGGCCTTGCCATCCTAGTAGTTCTCTCTGGGTATCATCTTTTAAGGCAGTGATTTGTAAGTGATACCTTCCTAAGTAATTAAAAATTTCATCTTGATTACGACCAGAAAAAACTGAACCAGAACGTAAACTTGTTTTTGAAATATCTTTTATACTGCCTTCAACGGTTTGTAGAATATTGGCCCCAAGTGTGACCAATGCTAACTTAGGAACTTTAACTTCTGAGCCGGCAATGCTGATCACTCTTTGTGTCCATGATTGTCCAGTAGCAAGAAGTTTTCCTAAAGCAATAAGGTCTTGGTAACCTATATGCCAAACTTCATGGTCTTTGTCTGCTGGCGCTAAATAGTGAATATGTGTTCCAACCAGCCCAGATGGATGAGGTCCTTCAAAACAAAAAGCTTCACAGTTGTCAGGTAGATTATTATACTGAACATGTTGATTGGCTACACAAAGAAAAACTTTTGGTGTTAATAAGCTGATTGCTTTTAAACCAAGGTCAAAATCTTTTTGATATTTAGCAATAATTTTATTGGGATAAGGGGCTAAAGGATTTGAGTCTATAGCAGTAATGAATAAAGCTTTAGGTTTGGCATTAATTTGAGGAGTTTTAGAATAAGGACGAGTTCTCAAAGCAGTCCATAGACCAGACTCTTGCATTAAGTTTTGTATTTCTTGAGCTGTAAAATCACCATTAGAAAAACTATTTTTATAGTTTTCAAACTCAACATGACTTTGCTCAGAGTTTTTTTCAATGACCATGGATTGAAAAGTACGCTTTTCACCACGATTGATTGATTTAATTGTACCGGCCACGGGACTGGTAAAAACTACACCAGGATTTTTTTTGTCTTCAAAAACAACCTGTCCAACTTTAACTGTTTCGCCAACTTTTGTTAAAATAGTAGGCTTCATGCCGTTGTAGTCAGGACCTAAAATAGCAAAATCTTTTGCATGTGTACTAAGGTCATAAATTTCATTTGATGCAACTTCACCGGTGATGGGAAGTTTAATACCTTTTGAGATCTTAATTGTTTTCACTGTGTATACCTACCTCATGCTAGAGAGGATAAAGCTCTCTATTTACATAACTTTTAAAGCAATTAAACAGTGTATAAAGACTGTTTTTTTATTAAGTTATAATTCTGAGTCCCTTCTAATGGATTTATTTATTTTTTCAATATTATTTTAGTCATTTGAGGGTTTTTATTGGGCACATAAGAACCGCACTGTCGCCGGCGTATACTGTGTCATTGGCGAGGGTCGCTGGGATTGTTTTAAGTTTTGCACTAAGTTTTTTTTGCAAATAAAAAGCCAAGTGCAAAGGCAAGGCTTGAAGACAAAACAATGGTCCAAGACCAGGCTAAAGCTGGCTTGATGTAAAAATTAGCAAATACGGTACTTAAAAAACCACCCAATAAGGCGGCAATAATCATTGTGGTACTTACAGGACGTTTTAAAAAGACATATAAGCTCAGTACCCCTATGAGACCGCCATTGATGTAATTCATTGACCCCATGGCCAAGCTTAAGAAGTCTTTGGCGTGTTTATTGATTTGAATAAACAAAAGTGCAAAGGCAAACAAACAGACCAAAGACAAAAATGACCAGTATTTGCCTGACAAATTGCTGGCAAAAACAGACTTCCATATTGCTCCTGTAGAGTTTATGGCTGAGTCCAAAGTTGACATAGCGGCAGCAAAAACCAAAACAGCGAAACAGCCAAGAAATAGGGGATTGTTAATGGTCATCATATAACTGACCAAGGGTGATTTGGCATCTAAACCGTTGATTTGAGCTTGTTTTAGCAAAATTCCTACAGTTAAATAGAGAACAATGACAACAGTTGCTCCTACACCAGATAAAACCATGGCTTTTTTGGCAGCTGACAAGCTTTTAACGGCCAAGACTCTTTGATTGAGATCTTGATCTGCCCCATGACTGCCAATGGGTATAATCATCCCACCAATCAGTAAAGAGATAAAATACATAGCGTTGCTATGATTTGCTTGTGTGTTTATCCATGAGCTACCTACTAACCAGTTTTCAATTGAGTAAGATTGGATAAAATGAAAACAGAGAAAGACCCCCATGAGTAGAATGATATAGGCTTGAATTTGATCGGTAAAAACCACAGCCTGTAAACCGCCTAATAAACTATAAAGGCCAACAATAAGTGTAATAATGAGAAGACAAGTGCTTACAGGGATGTCAAAGAGTTGGTTAAGGGCATAGCCAGCCATAAAAAAACGTACACCACTGGATACAAATTTTGCGAGCAAGTAGGCACCACTGAGGACTTTTTTTGCACTGACATTATCACCACAAATGGTTTGATAAATTGAGAGTTTATGGGGTTCATAGAGTTTTTGCAGATAAAAGTAAGCCACCAACCAGCGCCCAATGATATAACCAATGCCCAACCAAGCCAATTGGTAGCCAGAGCTCATGCCCACTGCAGGAAAGATTAAAATGGTTGCAACAGAGGTTTCAGTGGCAACTACAGATAAGACGGATGGCAAGAGACCGATGCTTCTGTCCGCAAGAAAATAACTTTTATCGCTTATATTTTTTGTTCTTTTTAAAAAAAAGAAGCCAGAAAACAAAATTAAAAAATAAATAACCAGAGGAGCAAAAAAAGTAAATTGATGCATTGAATTGGCCTATGCAACAAATAGATTAGCTTTTTATTTCAGGTTTATATTTTACAGAACATCCAATGGCTCTGGTAGTACTTAAGCTGCTGTTTATGGTTTTACCCTCAAAGATATGATTGAATAAAACATCTTTAAGGTACTTATGCTCAGCAGACTCAATAGATGAATGTTTTAAAGAATTTGCATTTTTTCCACCATCTACACCGCCTTGGTAAATAAGTTTACCATTGGGGTCAATAATAAAAATATGAGGCGTGGCAGTGGCACCATAGGCTTTTCCAATTTCTCCAGTCTCATCAATGATAAATGCATCCGCATTGGAATTAAAATCTGATTGCAGCTTTTTTACTTCAGCAGCACTAAAATAGGCAGGATGTTCTTGATAAGAAGAACTTACGCTTAGCCAAACCAAAGGATACTTTTTATTACTTTTTGCTTCACTTTGAATATCAGGCAAATTTTTGCTTTCGTAATGTTTTTTAACGTAAGGACAAGATGGATTAAACCACTCTAAAACAACATATTTTCCTTTTAAAGTTTCCAAGCTGTACTGTTTTCCATCGCTCCCTTTAGCTGAAAAAGCAGGAGCAGCTTGTCCAATGTTGGCGGCAAAGCTCAATGAACAAAGAGCTATAATGGTAAAAAATGTAGTTTTAATTATAGACATGTTTTTTATCCTCCAAAAAATAGCAATGAATGTATGGTTAGCTAAAGCCAACCATAAACAAGGGACACATTACAAAAATTTATTATCAGTCATATCTTATTTTGCAAGTCTGTCCATAAAAACTTTAGGTGTAAGAATCTCTGGCAAAATAATAGGATCTTTTCCTTGATGATAATAAATATACAGTGGAACACTTGCTCTATCAAAGTTTTTTAAAAAGTCAGTTATCATGGGGTCGTAATGCGTCCAGTCAGCCTTGATCATTACTATATTGTTGGTTTTGATGAAGTCTTTAACTTGTGAGTTGTTAAAGGTTATGCTTTCATTTACTTTACAGGTGACACACCAGTCTGCTGTGAAATCAACAAAGACATTATGATTTTGATTGAGATGATCTTGTAAGGTTTGTGAACTGAAGTTTAACCATAGTGAATCGGTTTTTTTAGTCTTTGTGGTCAGATTTCTTTTGCTGGGTAAACTTTTATTAAAAGCAAAACCACCGATGAGTATATTTAAAGCAAGAACAAAGTATAGAAATCCACGGGCAAGGGTATGCTTGAATTTGTATATGAAAATGATGCTAGCAAAAAACAACAATGAAAATAACAACCAGAACATATGATGAATAGATTGCAATTGACCATAGAGCCAAGTTAGCCAAATTAAAGTGGCTAACATTGGAAAAAATAAAATATGTTTAAATGTTGTTAACCAAGGGCCACTTTTGGGTAATGTTGGGATATGTTTTGGCCATAAAAAAATATATATATAGGGCAGGGTAAAGCCTAAACCTAAAAAAAGAAAAATAACAAGTATGTACAAAACACTTTGCGTTAGAGCATATCCTAATGACACTCCCATAAAAGGAGCTGAGCAAGGTGAAGCCAACAGTACAGCTAAAAAACCAGTATAAAAAGACTGTAAGTTTTTAAACTTACCTAACTGCTGATCTAGTTTTGATAAACCGGGTAGCTCAAAGTGAATCAAGTCTATAAAGCTAAGAGACAGCACTAAAAACACAAACGATAAAATTAAAATAAACCAAGGAGATTGCAGTTGAAAGCCCCACCCCAAAGAAAGACCAATATGTTTTAAGCTAACGATAATTAAAGCAATGATTTGGAAGCATAGTATGCATCCTGCAATAAATAGTCCTGCGTCTTTTCTAATGTTATATTTTGAGCTTTGCTGATGATGAACCAAAGAAATAAGCTTTAAAGAAATGATAGGAAAAACACAGGGCATAAGGTTTAAGATGGCACCTCCAATAAAAGCAAAAAGTATCATGAGCCATAAACTTTGTTTTGTTTGTTGAGCTAAATTACGCTTAATAGATGGGAATGTTGTTGTTTGATCTGAAGTAGAGATACTTGTATCAATAGAATAGTACATGCTAGCGTTGGGTGTTTTTGAATCTTCAACCAGTAGTAAGCCTTTGATTTGATCAACAGTTTTGGCTTGCACTTTTTTAAACTCAATGCTTATTTTATCCGAATCAAGTTTGAATTTAGGTTTAGCAAAAGATACGCTTGATGGTTGTTCTACAAAAAAGTCATAGTGATTAGGGTTATCTGAGCTTGTGAAGCCAGACATATCAAAAGTAAGTGTGGCTTTTTGCTCTTGATCTTTAATTTCAAAGTTTTGAACAAGGTTTTGAGCCTTTGTTTTATTAAATGCATTAAAAACTTGCGCAATATCTGGGGTAGAGTTCAGTTTTGTGGCCTGATTGCTGTTTATATTCAGTTCAAATTGTCCAAACTCAGGAACACACTCTTTTTTACAGACCAACCACTGTGCCTTAAGACTGATGTTTAGTGTTTGCCCAGATGGAATAGGCTTTGAAAGTGTAATGGGGATAATGAGTGAAACCTCATTTTCATAGGCGTAAGAAGTGAGTGGGGGAGTGTCAATTCTAATAGGGTTGGGCCATAAAATATCCCCAAACTGAATGTTTTCAGCATTGCTGCTAAAATTTAAAATGACAGGTGCACCGGAATCTCCGGGGTTTTTCCAATAGGTATGCCAGTGAGGGTCTAGTTTTATTTGAAAAGCCAAGTTTGATGATTGTAAATCTAAAGGGTCTATGCTTGTATGTTGTGTAATCAGACGAGCTTTGCTGTGAGAAAAATTTTTAAATTGCTGTTGAGAAGTCTGGGACTGTGCAAAAGCATGGCTAGACAAAAAGAGGCTTAAACAGACATATAAAAACTTTCTCATGGTCTTGTTTTTATACAATGTCTGAGTAATGGTCAAAAATTGTGTAATCATTTTCAATGGATAGTTGATTTTTTTATGTATCACCGTTATGGAAGCAAAAATTGCGAACATCATTTTTTTTAGGTTAGGAGTTTAAAAAACATGGAAACTTTGAAATTGGCGACCCCCATTGCAGGTGTTGCAGGATTAATTGTGGCCTTCCTGATATATTTAAATATCAAAGGCAGATCAGCAGGTACTGAACGTATGAAAGAAATTGCTTTGGCCATTGAAGATGGTGCCATGGCTTTTTTAAAACGTGAGTATCAAATTTTATCAGGCTTTGTCGTTGTTGTTGCTGCATTAATGGCGTGGAAGCTGGGCGCAAGCACAGCCATATCATTTATTGCAGGCGCACTGTGTTCAGTTTTTGCTGGATTTTTTGGTATGAAATCAGCAACCAAATCCAACGTAAGAACAACGGCTGCGGCTAAAGACAGTGGTCAAGCAGCTGCCTTAAGTGTTGCATTCTTAGGTGGTTCGGTCATGGGACTATCCGTTGCATCTTTAGGTTTATTGGGTGTGGGTATTTTGTTTTGGATGTATGGAAGTCCTGAAACAGCACAAGTGATTAATGGTTTCTCTATGGGTGCCAGCTCTATTGCATTGTTTGCAAGAGTCGGTGGTGGTATTTATACCAAAGCCGCAGATGTTGGTGCTGACCTTGTGGGTAAAGTTGAAGCAGGCATACCTGAAGATGATCCAAGAAACCCTGGAGTGATTGCGGATAACGTGGGTGACAACGTGGGTGATGTGGCTGGTATGGGAGCAGATATTTTTGAGTCTTATGTGGGTTCTATCATTGCCACCATTGCTTTAGGAGCCACGGTTGTTGGTGCTGCTTTTGTTAGCTTAGGAGATGGCAGCAGTGTTGAAGAAAGCGTATTAAGATCCGCACTGATGGGTTTACCTTTGATGTTAGCATTAGCAGGTTTAGGGTCTTCTTTGGTAGGTATTGCTTCAATTAAAGTATTAAAGAATTCTGATCCAGCCAAAGCCTTGCGTTATTCAACCTTTATTGCAGCAGGCTTATTTTTGATTGCAGGCTACTTCATAGTAAACTGTTTGCCTATCAGCAATGGCTTATTTTATGCAATTTTGGTGGGAACCATAGCTGGAACTTGTATTGGTTTGGTGACTGAGTATTATACCAGTGCTGCACCGGTACGTAGAATTGCGCAAGCTTCTAAAACAGGAGCTGCAACCAATATTATTGCTGGTCTTGCAGTGGGACTTGAAAGCTGTGTGATGCCAATTATCTTAATTGCTATCGCCATCTTTTTTGCCAATAGCTTGGGTGGTCTATATGGAATTGCTCTAGCTGCAGTGGGGATGCTTGCAACTGTGGGTGTAACCATGTCAGTGGATGCTTATGGCCCAATTGCAGATAATGCCGGCGGTATTTCAGAAATGAGTGGCTTAGGTAAAGAAGTTAGAAAAATCACAGATGGTTTGGATGCTTTAGGAAATACAACAGCAGCCGTAGGTAAAGGTTTTGCCATTGGTTCAGCTGCTTTAACAGCCTTAGCTTTGTTTGCAGCCTACACCCAAGGCATTGATTATGTAAGAGCCATGCGAGGTGAAGGTGCCATTGTTATTGCTATCACGGATGCTAAAGTTGTGATTGGCTTATTGCTAGGAGGAGTTTTACCTTTCTTTGTGGGTGCCTATACCATGACAAGTGTGGGTAGAGCTGCTGGATACATGGTGGATGAAATCAGACGTCAGTTTAGAGAAATCCCTGGATTGCTTGAAGGTAAAGAAGGGGTGAAACCAGACTCAGCAAGATGCGTAGAAATTTCTACAAGTGCAGCACTTAAAGAAATGATTGTCCCTGGTCTTGTAGCCGTGGTTTCTCCTGTGGTTGTTGGCTTTGGTTTAGGGGCTGAAGCTTTAGGGGGTACTTTAGCCGGTGCAACTGTAACCGGCGTGTTGATGGCCTTGTTTATGTCTAACGGTGGTGGAGCTTGGGATAATGCTAAAAAAGCCATTGAAAATGGTGAAATAGAAGGCGAGAGCAAAGGCTCAGAAGCCCATAAAGCAACTGTTGTCGGTGATACTGTAGGTGATCCATTTAAAGATACCAGTGGCCCATCCATGAACATCTTGATTAAATTGATGTCTATTGTATCTTTGGTCATTGCACCGATGATTGCATAGAGTATTCATTTAAATTGAATAAATGTAAAAAAGCCTTGTGTTTACACAGGGCTTTTTTGTATTTAATTAAATATATTAAGTAAAAAATAATAGATTATTGGGGATAGTTTAGTTTACAAGATAACGCGCTATTATGCTATACGTTATAACATAATAAGCTTGTTTTAGAATTTTACTATCTTGGAGAATAAAATGAAAAAAAAATCTTTTTTGGTTATCATCGCATTGGTATTGATAAATGCAGAGTTTGCTTTTGGACAGAAAAATAGTTTCAGTCACAGTATTTATGAATGTGTAGGATGCAAAGGTTTAATTACCAAGCATAGTACAATTCCTGAATTGCAAAAAATTGCTCATGATGTGATAATCAATTCTAATATTACTGAATCGAATTTTTCTGAGCTCACTGGGACATGGCAAGCCAATACAGTAGTGACTCATGACATGGTAGCCATGCAAAACTTTTCAAATGGTATACAAACCACGTTTGAAATTGACCCTCAAGCTGAGTGTGAAGTTGTTCCTGGCATTTATCAAGATGTTGTTAATCCAATCAGTAAAGTATTATTGAATGATGCAAATGTTTGTATAAAAAATGAGCAGAAAAGAGATGTACGATATAGATTGAAGTCAAGCTATATGAAAATAAATTTTGATAAGCTAAGCATTGTAAATGGAGCAGCAGTATTTAAATATATTGAACCAGCCGTAGGAAATAATAATGGAATACAATCCATTCTTCAATGTGGAGCAAATCTTGAAGCTGAAAATGTAAGCTTAGTTTGCCGATATGAAGAAAGACCCATCATTTCTAATAATGGTAGTCTTGCGGACTATGTTCATAGCAATGATTATATCTTTTTCACTAAAATGAATTAGATTTAAAATACTCTTAATTAAGTTATGAGAAAGGGAGTTTTAAAAACTCCTTTTTTTGTTGTTATTGTCTGGTCCAAAATTGCAGATAAACATCAAAACCTGCTTATTGTACTAACTCTTAATAGGGTCAATTCAATTAAAGAGCCTAAATTTAGGCTTGAATCTGTTCATACTTTTATGCTATGTGACATTTTATATTGGTTGGTTAACTTTTGTTTTGGGGGAAACATGCAACGTATTTTATTTGGTTCAGTCTTGTTATTATTATTACCATGTCTTTGGGCACAAAAGATCGTAGTCAAAGTTTATCCAGAACTGCACGGTATAGGTCATTGTCCAACTCAAACTGAAAAATTAAAGACATTCACTGTTTTAAAAGATAATTTTTATTTAGGTTTAGAAAATCAGCTTGCTTTTGAAGGACAGAGTTTAAATCCTTTTGGCTTAGAGTCTCCGAGAATTCATGCACCCGGACATTACTTTTTGCATATGATTATAGCATACTTAAATCAAGCCAATATGATTTATCATGCCAATGGTAATGCTGTTCCTCATCACAACGAAAAGGTTTATGTCAGTCTAAGAAATGCTTTGAGGAGCATGAAAAGCATGTTTGGTGTGATGGAAAAGTATGAAAATTATATCCCAGAATATGCAGCGATTGTTTTGAACGACAGGCATATGATTCATGATTTACAGCAAGTTATCTCAGTTTATAATTCAGTTGATACCGCGTTAAAAAATAATAATTTAACAGTTGTAGCTAATTTGAACCCAATCAATGATGCTATGACCAGTTATTTGGACTATTTCTATCAAGAAAAAAAAGCAGCCGTAATGGCTATTGTTGATGACCCAGGGCTTGCAGAAGCAAAAACAGAACACGGTATTGCCAAAGAATCAGAAATTAACGACTATAAAAATAACTTAATAAACTTAACCAATAACCAAATTAACTTTATCAACCAAATACATCCAGAATTAATGAAAGAATATATTGAATACAGCCTAATCAACAAAAACTACATGTTTCTTGATAACATCTATGAATACATACAAGAAAACACTATTGAACCTTCTGATACACTTTCTGTTATTGTAGGTAAAAATCACGTTTTTGGCATGCAGCGTTTAATGCAGCTTGTTCCTAGATTTGCTGATACCTTTGAGCTGGATGTCCAAGCAGATTGCGCCAATATTGAAGATTATAATGCATTTAAAAAATAATATGTAAGAGGCTTTTTTTATTTCTTAATTTTTTTTTAATGGTTTTATGTTTTTTGACTCTAAAGATGATGCAAGTATTTTTTAGTTCAAAATAAACTGGTCTGACGCTATAGGTTTTTCTTAACACCATGTGCAGTATTATTTATGGCTGTTGGTGTTGAGCATAATTGGCAATGGTCTTAACCATAGAGTAAAAGCCATTGCGTCGTATGGGGCTCAGGTGATTTTCTAAACCCAGTTTCTTAAAAATACTTTCAATATCTGTTTGAGCTATGTCTTGTGGAGACTGGCCATTGTATATGGCCATGAGTAAAGCCACCAAGCCTTTGACAATAATGGCATCGCTGTCTGCATGAAAGTATATTGCATCTGATGTGGTTTTATCTTGATCAATAGCAAGCCAGACATTGCTCATACAACCTTCAACTTTGTATTGATCGGTCTTGTATTGGTCATCAATGGCAGGCATTTTTTTAGCGAGTTCAATGATATAGGTATACTTGTCTTCCCAGTCACTCATAAACTCAAAATCATCTAAAATATTTTTTATTTCTGCTTTCATCGGGTTTCCTCTCACAGTAGTTATGCAAGGGGGGATCTCTCCCCCCTTCTTTAATGAGCCCTGCATAAGATAGTCTAGCTCGTACCTCGCAAGAATATCTAAAAACGCGGTTTGCATTAAATTTAAAGTTATACTTGTGAAGAGTAAGGCTTTGCCTTGCGATAAACTAGTATAACTTATGCCGCTTTATTACGGCCCACACACCCGGGGAAAAGTCAGTATAAAACTTCTTTTCCTTTTAATATTACGTCTATAAACTTCATTTTTACCTGTCTAAAGCTGCGTAACTTGAGCTCTTAATAAAAATGGTATACTCGGAACTTATGAAAATGTACACCTTTGCGGATATTGAAAAGAAATGGCAGCAGCACTGGCAAGAAAACAAGACTTTTAAAGCCCTTAATCCTGGTGATCCCGGCTTTGATGCCAATAAACCCAAGTATTATGTCTTGGATATGTTTCCGTACCCTTCTGGCAAAGGCTTGCATGTTGGTCACCCTTTGGGCTACATTGCAACAGATATTGTTGCGCGCTACAAGCGTATGCAAGGTTTTAATGTTTTACATCCCATGGGCTTTGATGCCTTTGGTTTGCCAGCGGAACAATATGCCATTGAAACCGGTACTCATCCAGAAGTCACCACGCAAAAAAATATTGATAATATGCGCAGGCAGCTTAAGGACTGTGCTTTAAGCTATGATTGGGATAGAGAGATCTCAACCACAGATCCAGAGTATTATAAATGGACACAATGGATTTTTTTACAGCTGTTTAACAGTTACTTTGATGAACAAGAACAAAAAGCCAAGCCTATAAAACTCTTGATTGAAAATTTAAAACAAGATTTTCAAATCAATTGGGAGAGTCTCAGTGAAGTTGAGCAAGAAAACATTTTATCTAAATACCGTTTGGCATATCAAGCAGAAGTGCCAGTCAACTGGTGTCCGGATTTGGGTACAGTTTTAGCTAATGAAGAGGTCACCAATGAAGGACGTTCTGAGCGGGGTAATTATCCGGTTTACAAACGTCCACTGAAACAGTGGACTTTAAGAATCACAAAATATGCCGATCGTCTGATTGAGGATTTAGAGGCAGTTGATTGGCCACTTGCGGTTAAAGAAATGCAAAAAAATTGGATTGGTAAAAGCACCGGTGCCCAAGTTAAGTTTTCCATAAAAGATTTAGATCAAAGCATAGATGTATTTACCACGCGGCCAGACACCTTGATGGGCTGTACGTTTATGGTTTTGGCGGCTCAGCATCCTTTATTAAAAGATTTGGTTTCCAATGAAAAACAAGACCAGCTCAGTAGTTTCATTGCAGAGTGTGAAACCTTGCAAGCCAATACTGGCTATGATGAAGATGATAAAAAAATAGGAATGTTTACCGGAGCCTATGCAACGCATCCTATTAGCGGAAAAAACATCCCCATTTGGACTGCTAATTATGTATTGATGGATTATGGTACGGGTGCAGTGATGGCAGTACCTGCGCATGATGAAAGAGATTTTGCTTTTGCTAAACAATATAACATTGATATCAAGCCTGTGGTTGAACCAGATCAGGCATGGTTAAAAAAACATCATCTTAACAGTGTTCAAGACTATCAAGAGCAATGTGCTCAATTGACGGAGTGTTATTCTGAGTACAATAAAGCATTTAACTCTGCATCAGAGCAACTGGATATCAACGGCTTAGACTCAAGTGCAGCCAAAGAAAAAATAATTACTTTTTTAGAAAATAAAAACCTGGGTTTTAAAAAAGTTCAATACAAATTAAGAGACTGGTTGTTCAGCAGACAACGTTATTGGGGTGAGCCCTTCCCCATCTTACACAAAAACAATGGTGTAAGCGTTGGTGTTGATAAACAAGATTTGCCGGTGGTCTTACCGCCTTTAGAGGATTTTAGGCCAACCGGTGGTTTGTCAGCAGATGAGGAACCACAACCTTCATTGTCACGGGCAGAAAAAACTTGGAAAGAAGTTGAAAAAAATGGAGTGCATTACCAACGTGAATTGAACACGATGCCGCAATGGGCGGGCTCTTGTTGGTACTATCTACGTTTTTTAGATCCAAAAAACACAGAACAATTTGCAAGTAAAGAAGCCCAAAACTATTGGATGGGTGACAATGGCGTTGATTTGTATGTGGGTGGGGTAGAGCACGCTGTTTTACACTTATTGTATGCGCGTTTTTGGCATAAAGTTTTGTATGACTTGGGACATGTTAAAACCAAAGAACCGTTTGGAAAACTTTTTAATCAAGGTTATATACAAGCCTACTCTTATCAAGATGAGCGTGGTATTTATGTGAATGCGCATGAAGTTAATGAAGTGAAACCAGGACATTATCAATATGAAGGCAAGTTGGTTCAACGCAACTTAGGAAAAATGGGCAAGTCACTAAAGAACTCCATCAGCCCAGATGAAATGATTGAAAAATATGGCTGTGATACCTTTAGATTGTATGAAATGTACTTGGGTCCTTTGGATCAATCAAAAGTATGGGACACAGAAGCCATTGTTGGGGTGCATCGATTCTTGCAAAAATTATGGCGCAATTTGGTCAATGAAGAGACAGGTGAGTTGAAAGTAGTACAAGAAGAAGCTAGCAAAGAACTTACAACACAATTGCATCAATGCATTAAGACCGTAAGCGAATACATGGAAAACATGCGCTACAATGCGGCCATTGCCCAAATCATTCAGTTAAACAACAGTTTATCTGCAGTGAAAGTTGTGCCACAAAGTGTTGCGAATGCTATGTTACGAATGCTAGCCCCCATGGCCCCGCATATATGTGAAGAGTTATGGAGCATGTTGGGCCATACAAAGGAGTTAAGTCAAGAAACCTGGCCTAGTTATGATGAAGCCTTGATTGCATCACAAGCCATTGAGATTGTGATTCAAGTCAATGGTAAAAAGAAAAGCAGCATCATGGTGGAAAAAGATACGGATGCTGAGCTCATTAAACAACAAGCACAAGCAGATGGTAAAGTCGTTAAAAACCTGCAAGACAAAACCGTGCGTAAAGTGATTTACGTTCCAGGACGTTTGGTGAATATTGTTGCCAATTAATTTTTTTCGAGGTTATAAATCATAAGGTAGGTATAGCTAGGTTTAACTACAAGGTATGTGACCCCCTGATTAAAGAGGTTATGGATAAAGGTATCGTCAGCTCAAGTGATGTATGCGCAGCTTTTAATACCTGTGATTGGAAGGGTGAATTAAACAAAGTCATATCTACAAAAGATCAAAGTAAAATTTATTATTCTCCATCAATTGAATTTGAAAACATTGACACCTTAAACTGTATTTCAATTTCTTGTGAAGAGAGTGAGATTGCAGATGGATATTTCTTTTATGTTTTTCATTACTATCCCAAACCAAAATTGAGTTTTTTTGATAAATTAAGCAAAAAAAGACCCATCCTAGAAAAAGAAAAACTGGATCAAAGTCATGATCAAGTTGTTGAAATTTTTGAATGCATTTATTAAATTGAATGCTGAAGCCTTAAATGAAAAATTTTTCATGTAGCTCCATAGTAGGAGACAAATATAAAAGCTAATCTTTAGCTTTTATAAATTAGTCCTAAAATCTTAACCCTTATACTGGAGCCTCCCACCAATAGCTATTATGGGCACGCTTATTCATTGTTTATTAAAAATAATACCCAATTTAGATTGGGTATATTAGGTAATTTTGCAAAATATTAGATAGCTATTTTTATTTATTTTAGTGGACAGGAAAGAAATTTTTGACTAAAAATAGTGTTATGCGTCATATGGGGGTGAAAGTTTTATGTTGTTTAGTTCTTTTTTTATTTAATATAAATTATGCTCAAGAATATATTGTAATGGGTGGAGGTTATCATCCTCTGCACTCTGAAGTGAGTATCGAAAAAGATGTTATTAAAATGGTTGCAGCGATTGGTGCTAAACCAAAAACTGTATTTTATGGTTCTGGTAATAATACCAATATATGTGATGTTAGTGAAAAGTATAGAGATCTCGATCTTATTTTATCTTATGTATTAGGTTTTGAAGAGCATCAAATTACTTTATATGAATGTAAAATGCGACATAATAAAATACCGAGTGTTAATTATCCGGCTACATCTGAATTTTTATATCAAAGCTTAGATAATATACGTTTATCTGAAACAAAACGTCCCCTCAAAATATACTATGCTGGGCATGGGGTTGAAGGCTCAATATACGATGAAGAGGATTTAACTGAATTTTCTGATGATCAAAAATCTCGACTTAACTTTGATGCCAATATGCTCAGTTTATGGGAAGGGGCTGATATAACGGTTCAAGAATTTACTGAAAAATTAGATGGCTTTGAAAAAAATCATCAGATTCAACTTTTGATGGTGCAGTGTTACTCTGGTGGTTTTTCGCAAATTAATTATGTAAAAGGCGACATATGGGAGTATGAATTAAGTGAGCATAACCGGTGTGGATTTTTTTCACAATTACCTTCTCGGGTTGCTGCTGGTTGTACCAGCGACTTAACACAAAATAGAGGTTATTCGCGTTACTTTCATGAAGCATTTATAAGTAAAAAAGCTGACTTCGACAGTAATGGTATGGTCTCCACACCTGAAGCGCATGCATATGTAACGATTAACAGTCAATCAATTGATATTCCAATTACAACATCAAGTCAACTTATGCATGATTACAAACTATTATCAAAGAAAGCAACAATTTCTCCAGAAATAAAAAATACTTCTTTAGAAATACTTTTAGAAAAAATGAGTTTTATTGAAAAACAAACTTTTTATGGTTTGGTTGAAAGGCTCAATATAGAAAATAGACAATTGAGAAATACTCCTTATCTTTTTATAGATCAATCAGTAAAGACATTAGAAGCAGAATATCAGCAGTTAGAAGATAAATTACAACCTTTGGCAGATAATTTAAATACTTCAATTGTAAATGCGCAAAGGGTTGTTTTTGAACAATATCCATATGTTTTTATGAGATTTTTGCCTAATAATGATCAAGTAAGAGAGCAGCAAAATCAATATAATAACGATATGGAAGCATTGGCAGAGCGAATAAGAAATGATGAAGAATTTCTTGAAGATATTAAAACATCTAGCCTAGCCTATAACAATGCTATGAATTTAATTGAACAAAAAGAGCGTGAAATAGTAGTTTGGGAAAGGTTACAATATTTAATTGAAACCGTCATGATTAGAGAATACCTCGTTTCTACTGATAGTGAGCTTTTGGTTAAATATAAAAAATTATTAGAATGTGAAAATAGTCCTTTTTTAAACTAAACTATCCATAAAAGTAATCAATATAGTGATTTAATTTCATACAGTAACAAGCAAAGCAGGAAAAAGGAATTTCGTACAGCGACATACCTTTTCTTAGGAGTGAAACGACTTAGAAAGCGTTGCACCTTTTAGGTGTTTTGGACAGCAAAGCTGCCCACTGTTTGAGCTGGTAGAAATCTTTTTTCTGCTTTGTTACCACTTATAATTAAATGACTATAGTACCGGCTACCTTTTGGTAACGTGAGCTAAGCATAAAATATTAAGTCTTTAGATTGGAGCCTCCCGCCAGAATCGAACTGGCGACCTACTCATTACGAATGAGTTGCTCTACCTACTGAGCTAGGGAGGCCGCTGCGGTGGACTATTCCAAAATTTTTACGGCAATTTCCATGGTCACATCTTCAGCTTTTTGATCTTCAGGGAGCTTGAAGTTTTTGCTACCATGTTTGATGTATGGACCGTATTTACCTTCCATCACCACCACTTTTTTATTGGTTTCTGGGTGCTTGCCAAGATCTTTAATGGTTTTTGAACCTCTACGCCCAACACGTTCTTCGGCTAAGATTTCAACGGCACGCTCTAAGCTTAAAGTATAAATGTCATCATCTTTTTTAACGGAACGCGTTTCTTCATTATGCGTCAGGTAAGGACCAAAACGACCTTTATTGGCAATGATTGGTAAACCTGTGTCTGGGTGTTTGCCCACCTCATAAGGTAAAACCAAAAGCTTAACCGCATCTTCTAGACTTAAATTTCTATAATCGTATTCACGGGTAACGCTGGCACGTTTGGGTTTGGGGTTGTCATCTGTCATTTCACCCAATTGAACATAAGGGCCGTAGCGACCAATCATAACATAGATATCTTCACCCGTTTCAGGGTGCTTACCAACGGATTCAGGTCCACGCTCTGAAGCTTCAATGATATCCGCTACCATTTCTTTACTTAAGTCAGCCGGCGCGATGTCTTCAGGAATAGAGGCATGAACATCTTCTTTGCCAGCAGCCTTATCGCCTTTTTTAATCAAGTAGGGACCAAAGCGACCCACGCGGATTTCTGTGTCAAATTTATCATGCAAATAAACTTGCCGGGATTCATCGGCATTGATTTCTTCTTCTTTGCGTTCAACTTGTTTTTGTAGACCATCTTTGCCCAAATAAAATGATTTTAAATAGGGTAAAGATTCTTGCTTACCAATGGCAATATCATCTAAGGTTTCTTCCATCTTTGAAGTGAAACCATAATCAACCAATTCTGAAAAATGTTTTTCTAAGAGTTGCATAACCACAAAGCCAGTAAAACTAGGGACTAAAGCGTTGCCTTGTTTGCGAGCGTAATTACGATCTAAAATGGTACTGATAATGGAAGCATAGGTAGAGGGTCTGCCAATATCTTCTTTTTCTAAACGCTGGACCAAAGAAGCTTCAGTAAACCTTGCCACAGGTTTGGTTTCATGACCATCGACTAAAAGCTCAGACAGCTTAACCGTATCATTCTCTTTTAAGTCAGGCAGCAAGTTTTCTTTGTCATCCAGAGCCGCATCAGGATCATCTTTGCCTTCAACATAAGCGCGTAAGAAACCGGGGAAGACAATGGTCATGCCACTGGCTTGAAACACAGAATCTTCAGCTGCAAACTTAACAATCATGGAACGTTTTTTGGCTTCAGCCATTTGGCAGGCAAGGGTCCGTTTCCAAATTAAGTCATACAATGCCAATTCTTGTCCAGATACACCGGTATCTTTGGGGTGAACAAATTCATTGCCCGCTGGGCGGATGGCTTCGTGTGCCTCTTGCGCACCTTTTTTACCACTGAACTGTCTTACTGTAGCGGAAAGATATTCTTTACCATACAAACTTTCTACACTTTTGCGTGCGCCTTCAATGGCTTGCTTAGAAAGTGTAGGTGAATCTGTACGCATATAAGTAATAAGTCCTTGCTCATAAAGGGCTTGGGCGGTGCGCATGGTTTGTCTGGCGGACATGCCCAACTTACGATTGGATTCTTGTTGCAATGTTGAGGTGATAAAGGGTTTTGCGGGATTGGAGGTAAAGTCTTTAAACTCAACACTTTGCACTGTCCAAGTGGCTTTTTCTAGTTGATTTTTAATTTTAGTGACTTGCTCTTCATTGAACACTACAAAGTCATCTTTTTTAAAGAGCTTTCCTGTTTCTGGATCAAAATCTTTGCCTGTTGCAAGTCTTTTACCATCATGGCTAATAAAGCGAGCATCAAAATCTATGTTATCTTTATTTAAAGTAGCTTTTAAATCCCAGTATTCAGCTTTAACAAACTTCATGCGTTCACGTTCACGCTCTACCAATAAGCGTAAACCCGCAGATTGCACACGCCCAGCAGATAAGCCATAAGCTATTTTTTTCCAGATTAGGGGTGATAAAGTAAAACCAACCAACCTATCCAAAATACGACGGGTTTCTTGGGATGAAACCAAGCGTTGATCAACATCTCTACACTCTTCTAAGGCTTGGGTAATGGCTGACTTGGTGATTTCATGAAAGACCATGCGTTTAACAGGGACTTTGGGTTTAAGCAATTGTAATAAATGCCATGAAATACTTTCTCCTTCTCTATCTTCATCGGTTGCCAGATAGAGTTCATCGGCTTCTTTAAGCAGTTTTTTTAATTGGGTAATGATCTTGCCTTTACCTCTTTGTGTTACATATAAAGGTTCAAAGTCATTTTCAATATTAATGCCTAGTCTGGACCAGGGTTCTTTTTTATATTTGGCAGGAACATCTGCCGCGGTTTGTGGAAGATCGCGTACATGACCAAAACTGGCTTCAACACTAAAACCTTTAGGAAGAAATTTTTTAATGGTTTTCGCCTTGGTAGGAGACTCAACAATCACAAGTTTTTTAGCCATAAAATCTATTCCTTTGTTTTAGTGCGTGTACTTAAATATTGCGTAACACGTCCGGTTTTATGCAATTTTCTCATAAAATAATAAAAAGCACAGCTTTTATGGCCGATTTTTGCCATAAATGTCAAATTTCAATATAGCAATTGAAAAAACAGTTTCTCAAGATGGAGCTGGTCTGCAAGAGAAGTTGGGGATAATGAAGGAGTACTATGGAAAAAACACTCTCACCAGAATGTATAAGAATCACAGAAGATGCGGCCATTGCCTGCGCCCGTTTGATGGGAAAAGGCGATAGAAATGAGGCCGATCAGTTGGCTACGCAAGCCATGCGTAAGACCATGGATGATATTGATATGTGTGGCACTATCGTGATTGGTGAAGGTGAACGTGATAAAGCGCCCATGCTGTATATTGGTGAAAAAGTAGGTCGATTCAAAGAAGGTAATCAAAGCTTACATTGGCCAGAAATAGATATTGCTGTTGACCCTCTTGAAGGCACCAACTTAGTGGCTACAGGCCAATCCAACGCTATAACTGTGTTGGCGGCGTCAGAAAAAGGTGGTTTGATGCATGCGCCAGACACTTATTTGAATAAATTGTGCGTGGGCCCCACTTCAGCGGGTAAGGTGGATATTAACTTAGAACCCAAGGAAAACTTAAGTAGAATTGCTAAAGCCCTTAAACGTGAGATCAATGATTTAACGGTGGTGATTTTGGATAGGCCTAGACACAAAGAGCTTATTAACCAAGTTCGTGCAGCCGGTGCAAGAATTAAATTGATAGGTGATGGTGATTTATCGGCAGCCATCAGTTGTGCCATACGTGGAACCAATATTCATGCGGTCATGGGTATAGGAGGTGCGCCAGAAGGTGTGTTGGCTGCGGCAGCGCTTAAATGTTTGGGTGGAGAAATTCAGGCCAAGTTTTGTTTTAGAAATGATGAAGAAAAGCAGCGAGCATTAAAAATGGGGCATGACAATTTAGATAAAGTTTTTTATACCCATGACTTGGCACCGGGAGAAAATATTGTTTTTGCCTGTACCGGTGTAACCACAGGTGATTTGTTAACAGGTATCCGCTATTTTGGTGGTGGAGCCAGAACCCATTCTTTGGTGATGTCTTATCAAAGTCGTATTTTTAGACTGGTGGATACGGTTCACATGTTTGATAAAAATAGAGAAGCACCAATTATTTTGTAAGCACCCAGTAGTATTAAATGTTAAAAAATAAAAAACTTAATCAATTCATTTTTATTACCGGAGCATTGTTCTTTCTGTCTGGAGCTGTTTTTATGTTTTTTACAGCTCCAAGTTATAGCATAGAATTGGGATGATGTTATTTATAGAATTGATCCCATTAGTAAAGAGCAAGCTGTGAAATATCAAGTCTTTCATGGAGTTTTTGCTTTGTTTTGTTCAGTTTTAGCTGTTGCTTGTATTGTTATGATAGAAAAGTTAACAAAAAATCATAAAAAATAAGTTACTCAATTGTTGAGATTATTTATTCTCAAAACACTGAATTTATTTTTTTGGTATTTCTATAAAAGTAATTTCACTAGGAATATCATGACCTTTTGCAGGGACCAAAAAACTTAAATATAGGTTTAAATCTCGGTCTAGGTAAAGTGAAGTCGAAGAGAGTAACCTTATTTTTGTTGGGCTGTATCTTTTTAGTCGCTTAATATAGCTTGGGAGTATCTTGCCCCGGCCACTGTGAGTGTTAATTATTATGCTCGCTATGGGATCTTCTTTAAAATAAGACAGAAACAATTCAACTGTTTTTTGTGGGTCTCTTAGGGTGTCAACATGAGAAATTAAAACAGTTGTCTTTGACTCGCTGATCAATGTGATTTCTAAGCATGGATAAGCACCTCGTGAGCCAATGTATAAAATGTTATCAGGTAAATGGTCTAAATTAAAAACACTAAAAAAGCCTTGCGGGACGGTTACGGATGCGTTGGGATCACCTTCAAATGGAAAAACGTTGGTGGTATTATCAAAAACATAGATTTCTTCAGGCAATTGCAAAACAAGATTATAATCTTCCCATTGATCAAATGCGTTGATTTTAGGAGGGCCAACTGTACCTTTATTTTGCGAGAAACAGAGGCTTCCTGTAAAAACAATAACAACTGATAATATACGTAAAAAGATAGTAAAACTCATCATTCCCCCTTTTCATACTTGTACCACAGGCAAGATAGATAAAACCAGACTAAATTTTTAAGACGTGGAAAAGGGAGTATAAAAACATTTAATAGCCAATACATGGCCCTAAACCCACGCAAGTAGAAATTTTTCTTTGTAGTTCAGGGTCCATAGAGGGCATGTCATCGTTATATTGCTCAACATCAAACCAAAGTTTGATAAAAGGTAAGTCACAAGTGTTTGCCTCACCGTTACATAGTTCCTGATTCATGGGTGTGCTGTGCAAGTATTTTTTTTGACCAATCAAGCAATCTTTAGAATTAAAGTAACAATATAATTTTGATGCAACATCAATAACCCGGACCTTATCACCCAAGGTTACTTTTTCATTGCTTGAAAACTCAGTTTTTTCTATGCCATCACCCACAACATAGGGTGCTTCTGTGATATCGGCATCAGCGGTCAAATAACGATAAGACAGTCTTTGGTACCATGGCCGGTCTAAACTATCTGAAGCTTGATTCATAAGGTCATTGATTTGTTCAATCAATAAAAAACTTAAATATTCAGTTGTTCCTGCTGTAAGCACAGTAGCACCAACCGTTATAGCATTTGATCCCAAGGTAACACCACCAGCAACTTGAAAACCATATTGAGCGCCAGTAAAGACTAATCTTCCTACATAAGTGGCAGGAATCATACTGATGGCAACTTGGCTTGTAAGACTTAAAGCGCCATGTGCTTGATCTTGAGAAAAAACAGGATAGGCACTGGGGTCAATTAGTATCCAGCCATTGCCAATAATATGAATACAGTTAATACCTTTAGCATCAATGGTTCGCATATTACCATTATGATCAAAGAATGTTCGTGTTCTATGATTGTAGATATCCATATTATTAAATAAAAGATATTCGTTTTCAGAGCCTTTAACTTTTTTATATGGGCATAACAGGTAAAGTTGATATTCAGGATAATCGCGATGCGGTTCCCGATGAATATAGTACTCTTCTTGTTGATTTTGGCCAGAGTACATGCCCGGTTGAGAAAACTGAAACTCTTGAATGACTTCTGGAGGAAGTGATTCAAGATCAGGGTTTTGTGCAGAGGCATTGCCCAATAAACAAAAGAATAAAATTATATATAAAGTCCATCTCATTGTACGAGGTTTATAGCATATTTATGCATCGCATTAAAGTGTTTTTGTTACAGATTAATAACTACTAAAGGTATTACTTCTTGAATCTAATTAACATAAAGAAAGTAAACCGCAGTCAATGTAACATACATTTTACTATGTGTAATATGACTTGACAGCATACCCATTAAAACGATAAATAATGGCGCACTATGTTATTTAAACAAATTGTAGGGATTGTTGGCTTAGTACTTTTTTCTGTAAATATTGCTTATGGGCAAGACCAAGAACAGCTCAATCTTAAAAAAATTGAGTTGTTAGACTATGTTAAAGAAAAAGTTAGTCCACAACTGGATCAAGCTATAAAAGATGCTGAAGACAGTGCCAATTCACGTTGGAAAATTTTTGGTGCAGGTGCTGTGACAGTGGGTGGCTTCATTGCTGTTCAACATCAACGGCTTTTGAAGGCATTAAATCGTAAAATCAATACGCTTTTACGTGATCAACAGCGTTTAAATCTGCAAATTGCACAACAAAGAAGCAATGCCGCCAGTACAATCAATGAAATGCGGGTGGCAAGAACACAAGCCAGATCCGGCATTGTGTTAAATGGGGTTTTTAATTCAGAGGGAGTAACGGTTCCGCCACACAGACAATTGGATGAGTTAACCCGTCAATTGGCAAATATTGATGAGGGAAGTTTGCACAACTGGTGGGATTTATTACGCCAAAGAAGAGCGCTAGAAACACAGATTGATATTTTGAACAGAGCTGGACGTGAGGTATCAACGGTACAGTTAGATGAAGTTATTGGAAAAATAACACAACTTGAAAATGACTTGTTTTCTAGTAATCAAGCTGAGCTTGCTGTTGAAGTTCAAAAAATTAAAGCTGACTCGCAAAGACTCCAACAATTACTGAAAGATGCAAAAGCGAACTTAGATGAGGCAAATTTAAGATCCGCAGCTATTTCAGATGAGGTGGGTCATTTGAGATCTAGCATCAAAGCTCATAATGCTCGCTATATCCGGTTTGGAGTTGTAGCAGTGAGCTCTCTTGCTGTCTTAGGTTTTGTAGGCAATATGTATTGGATCAATGAGCGCTACAAAGATTATTTTGGTCAAGAGCTCAGTGCCCAGAAGCTTTCATCATCTTCCAGTTATACACAAAAACAAAACACCATTTACCTTATGGCTAAAAACTATATTATTGGTAGCAACTATCAAGACTGCCCAGAGCAAGATTATGCTTGGGTGCATGAAAGCTTACGACAAGAAGAAAAAATAGAACATGTGCAAATGTGGATATCTGCCATGGAGGCGGTGTGTTTACAGCTAAGTCTCATGGATGAGGAAGCGTGTAAAACCCATAACTCTTAATCAATATGTCTACAAGCAAAACACAATAGACTTATAGTTGTTTTGCAATGTCTAGAGCTGCATAAGTGAGAATGCCGCTGCAACCCGCTCTTTTTAAGGCAATAAGGCTTTCTAGCATACAGGCATTGTCATCCAAATAACCTTTTTCAGCCGCGGCTTTAAGCATGCTGTACTCGCCACTGACATGATAGGCAAAAGTGGGGACTTTAAAGGTGGATTGCACGCGGTGAATAATATCCAAATAAGGAAGGCCTGGTTTGACCATGACCATATCAGCGCCTTCTTTTAAGTCTTGCTCCACTTCATCCAGAGCTTCTAAGGCATTGGCTGGATTTTGTTGGTAGGTCCGTTTATCGGTTTTTAAGTTGGATTTTGAGCCAACCGCATCTCTAAAAGGACCATAAAAAGCAGAAGCATATTTTGCAGCATAAGACATGATTAAAGTGTTATGAAATTGAGCATGTTCCAAAGCATTGCGAATAGCTTTGATTCTGCCGTCCATCATATCCGAAGGACCTAAAATATCACAGCCCGCTTGTGCTTGCACCAGCGCTTGTTGGGCTAAAATTTCAACCGTTTCATCATTATCAATATTGCCTTGAGCATCTAAGATACCGTCGTGACCATGTGTTGTATAAGGGTCTAAGGCCACATCACACATAATACCCAAGTTAGGACAGGTAACCTTAACAGCAGCAACTGCTCTGCAAATTAAATTATCAGGATTGGTGGCTTCTATACCATCATCGGTTTTTAAACTGGGATCTGTATTGGGAAATAAAGCAATGCAAGGAATACCCAAGTCCTGCGCTTCTTTGGCTTTTTTAACCAAGAGATCAATGCTGTACCTAAAAACACCGGGCATGCTGTTGATGGCTTCTTGCTTATGGGTGCCATCCACAACAAAGCAGGGCCATATAAAGTCTTGTGCTGATAAAGATGTTTCAGCTACCAAGTCACGGATCCAGGCAGAATGTCTTAGTCTGCGCATGCGGTTAAGGGGAAAACTGGCTTTATACATACTGCAAATCTCCTAGGCAAAGTTTCCTGAGAGTTGTTCACCTCCAAGAATATGAAAGTGTAAATGCTGAACGCTTTGTCTACCATACTGACCAATATTATTGACCACTCGATAACCTGCCTCAGACAGACCTAAATCAGAGGCTATTTTAGGGATTTGGAGCATCAGGTGCGCAATTAAATTTTGATGATCTTGGGTTAAGTCATTGAGCGAAGGAATGACTTGCTTTGGAATGAGCAGGGCATGCACTTTTGCCTGCGGAGAAATATCTTTGATGCAAATGCATTGCTCATCTTCATAGAGAATGGTTGCAGGAAGTTCTTTGGCAATAATCTTTTCAAACAAGGTCATATCTTAAAAATAGCATGATTTTACCGATTACCCAAAACATTGCCGCATGCAATATAAAAAAAGGATTCCGTTGAGTCCTCTATTTGAAAGTGCTATGAAGGCTTTATGAGTGAAAAGCAATACAGCAAGCCCAATCAAGATGTTTTAAAAGAAATTTTAGATCAAGAGAGTTATGACGTAACCCAAAATGACGCCACGGAAAGGCCCTTTACCAATCAATATTGGGATCATAAAGAACACGGCATATATGTAGATATTGTTTCCGGCGAACCTTTGTTTTCATCCTTGGATAAATATGATGCTGGATGTGGCTGGCCTAGTTTTACCCAGGCATTAAAGCCTGAGCATATTGTAGAAAAAGAAGATCATAAGCTGATGATGCCAAGAATAGAAGTGAGGTCTAAATATGCAGACTCTCATTTAGGGCATGTTTTTCTGGATGGCCCAGAACCAACAGGCATGCGCTATTGTATTAACTCAGCGGCGTTGCGTTTTATACCTATAAAGGACTTAGAAAAAGAAGGTTATGGCGAGTTTAAATCTCTATTTTCAGGAGAAGATACAGTGCAAGAAGTAAAAAGTGAGACAGCAATTTTAGCAGGTGGATGTTTTTGGGGGGTAGAAGAGCTGATCAGACAACTCGATGGCGTTCTAAGTACTGAAGTAGGATATACCGGCGGCACTTTGGTCAACCCTAAGTATGAACAAGTTAAGACCGGTGAAACCGGACATGCAGAAGCCATTAAAATTGAGTTTGATCCCAGCAAAATTGGCTTTGCAGAACTATTAGAATTTTTCTTTAAAATGCATGATCCAACCACAGTGAATCAACAAGGGAATGATATAGGCAGTCAGTATAGGTCAGCAATTTTTTATCAAAATGAAGACCAACAAAAGATTGCCCAAGAAGTGATTGCTAAAGTTGAGCAGTCTGGTTTTTGGTCCAAGCCCATTGTAACTCAAGTGATAGAGCAAAAACCTTTTTATTCTGCTGAGGATTATCATCAAGATTATTTGCAAAAAAATCCAGGAGGCTATACCTGCCATTTTATAAGAGATTAATGTCTGTGTCTAAGAGGTCCGCTGGTGTTTTTTTGCTCACTGCGGTTTTTATGTAAGTATTTGAAAATATTGACTAAATTTGCAGTTATTTTTGGCATGTCCCATGCAGTTAGTATGGCCATGAGAAAAATTAAGGAAGTTTTAAACAACGACAATAAACAAAACATTAAATTAAGTATGGTTGCAATGGTTCTTTGCTCAGTTTTAGCATTTGCTAGTAGCGTAGAGGCAAAAACTTTAGCGGTGAGTGAAGATTTTAAAGTATCCATTGAATCCATCACCGATGGTAATGTAGACCAAGCGTTGATGCGGTTTCTTGGTTCTGATCAATGTTCAGTTGAATTAATTAAGAAAAGACATGAGTTGGATAAAGAGCAAATTGACCTTGCCATTGCCGCAGCACAAAATGGTCCACTCTTAGATGAAAATTCAGAGGGTTTAAATTTAGAAAATAGAACCATTCAAGCTTTAAAGCAGTGTGCTGAAGATTTAAAGACTTCTTTGGCCTTAGAGGAAGATTTACCTCCATCTGCAGTTTTAGAAATCTATGCTTTGGCCAATGGTTAATTAAACGGCACTGATCTTATTTAAAAATGGCCCACTGATACAAATAACACTTGGTTTTGGATGTGCCTCTCCACCTTCTGGCCAATGGCTGGTAGGCTTGCTTAAATCTTGGGTCATTTCTCCAGGATGTTGCACAGAAAGAAACAATGTTTTTCCATCTGGACTAAATTTTGGGCCGGTAAATTCAGCATCAATAGGAGCTGAAGCCACTTGAATGGGCAGGCCTGCTTGCGGACCTTCTTTTAAAACTACAAATAAACCGTTATTACCAAAGGCTTTATAAGCACCTTTACCTACGTTGTGACCAGAAATATCGGTTGTAAACCAAAGGTTGCCTTTCGGATCAAACTCAATATTGTCTGGGCAAGCAAAACCTGTTTTTTCTCCACCAGCAATAAAAGTTTCATGTTTAAAGCTTAAGGAGAGCGGGTCATTATTGTTCTCAGTAATTTTAAGAATTGAACCGTGTGGGTTGTTGGTTTGGCCATTTTTTGTCAATGCAATATAAACATTACCATCTTGATCTAACTCAACATCTTCTGGTCTATCTTGCGGAGTAGCACCAATCATTCTGGCAGCCTCTCGGGTATGAATTAAAATATCCAATTGATTTTTGTAGGTTTGTTTTAGCTTGCTATTGTTTAAGGTCAAAGGAAGCCATTGATTGTTTTTTGTGTCAGCTACATACAAAGTACCGGTTTCAAGACTGTTGGTTTTATCAGCAATAAACTTATAGATAAATTCATTTTCTTTATCATCGCCCATATAAACTATGCAGCGGCCATCTTTGGCTTGAGTGACCGTGGCACTTTCATGCGCAAAACGACCCAAACTGGTCAATTTTTTACCAGGGTCAGAGCTTAAAGGATTGATTTCAACCACCCAGCCATAGTGCTCAGGGGGGTAGCCATATATGGTTTCCCACTGTGTAGCATAATAAGGGTTGTCTTTGTTGATTTTTCCAGTTTTTGAATCACGTTCACCATAATAATCTTGGTAGTTTTCTTCACAGGTTAAAAAGCTGTTCCAAGGAGTTTTTCCACCGGCACAGTTGCCTAAGGTTCCAATGGCATAGTTTTTTTTATGAATGGTTTTTCCACCGGCAAAGGGGATTTTTGTTTGTCCATCTATGCGACGATTGTATTTATAGTTTTGGTCTACTTGCCATTTTCCAGGGGAGACTTCATCCGCTTTAAATAAGGAGCAGCCAACACTTTGTTGCTCTAGGTCCGCTTGAGCTTTGGTCTTTTTACCCTCAAAGTAGCCGCTGACATATTTGTCATTAGGGTACTCATTGTTAACCATAAAAAATAAACTTTTATTATCTTTGCTTAGTGAAACATAATTGATGTAATCGCAATTAAAACCAAAGGTTTTATCTTTTGCAATAGGGTCGTTCCAAGAAACCAAGACAGAGTAGTTAAGGTCCTTGATAAGACTGACTTGATCATTTAAATCAGGTGCTAGGCTTTTTATTGAAATATCAGTTACAGCACCAGAGGATTTCATGCAGGATGAAGACAGGATACTTATGCCTGAAAGCAAAGCAGAGTTTTTGCCCATAAATTGTAAAAACTGTCTTCTATTCCATTCTTTGTATAAACTCATAGCTATTGATTACCGTATTATAAATAAGAGTACAAAATAACTTACACTTTAGCAGTTATTTTTGTACTTAAGTTAGGTGAAGAGAGGGTGTTTTATGGGTAAATTTCCCCTCATAATAGAGTAGTTTTGCAAAGTTTAAAAAAGCTAAATGTGATAAGAAACATTTTAAATAGGTTTCTTGTTTAGAAAGAAGGTTAGTTATGGCATTAAGGGCATCACAAATGATAGGGTTGGGACAAAGTCTTCCAAAGTTTGATTTATTGGATGTGGTTTCTGGTCAACGGATAAGCAATGATGATATAAAAGATAAAAATGTATTGATTATGTTCATTTGTAATCATTGTCCCTATGTAAAGCATGTTTGGGATGAGTTTTCTCGTTTAGAAAATGACTATCAAGATAAAACAATAAAAATTTTAGCCATTAACTCTAATGACCTTGAAAATTACCCACAAGACGGTCCAGAGCATATGAAAAAATTGCATCAAACAATGAATTGGTCTTTTCCTTTTTTGTTAGATGAAAAACAGAGTTTTGCAAAAGCTTTACATGCTGCGTGTACACCGGATTTTTATATTTTTGATGCACAACACAAGCTTCAGTACCGAGGTCAGTTGGATGATAGTCGGCCGGGTAATGGTGTCAAAGTTACTGGCCAAGATCTTAGACAAGCATTGGATTTTGTTATTGCAGGTGAAGCATTAAACTTAGAGCAAAAACCAAGTATAGGTTGCAACATTAAATGGAAGCCTGGTAATGAGCCAGATTATTTTTAATAGTTAATTTTGCGAGCATAAATTAATTTTTAAAGGCAGGGTATGAAAAAAAATATAGGTTTAAAAATTTTCTTGGGTGTAGGGGTCTTTTTTTTACTGCTGTATGCGGTATTATGGTTTATGCCAAAAAAAGGCTTAATCACTAAAATAGAGCAACAAGTATATGAAGCAACGCATTTACAACTTTCTATAGGAAATATAAGTCCAGCTTTGTTTGGGGTATCACTTGATAATGTCTCTTTACAAGCTGAGGATAAAGAAAAACTTTTTTTGAGTTTGGATCATGCAAAGTTTAAAATAAAACTTTTACCCCTATTTTCTAAAAGAGTGGTTTTTTCAAAAATTATATTGGACACACCACAGATTAAGTATGATTTAGCCTTTAACTATGAGGGCCCAGAACAAAGTCAAGAACAAGATCCAAGCATAGAGGATAATGCAATTGATTTTGAACTTAGTAAAGTACAGATAAGTAACATGAAAGTAGAATTGCAAGAAGAAGGCTCGTCGCTGTTTAAAACACAACTAGATCGCCAAATCTATGCAATAAAAACACAAGGCCTGAATGTTTTTGAAATATCTGGTCAAGCTCAGTTTAAAGAGCTTCTTTATCAAACCGCTTATGGTTACTTTGGCCGTAGTTTAGAGCCAATGTTAGATATAGACATAGTTTACGATAGCAAAAAACAGAGTGCTACAATAAAACAGTTGGCCTTAGAAAGTAAATCTATCAAAGCTGATATGAGTGGAACATTGAATATGCTAAATGAACCACACTATAATATAAAACTGAATGCAAAAAGTGAACAGCTCAAGCAAATATTAGCTTTCTTACCCTCAAAAATGTTCAGTGATCAATCCATGCAATCAAGTGACGGAAAACTGATGTTTGAAGCTTCTTATGTTGGTGGGGATGATTACAGCAAAGCAGATTTTATGGCTAAGCTTAAGCTAACAGAGGGTGTTGCTCGCTATGGTAAAGAGATTAAGGATATTGTTCTTGATCTTGATGTGGATAAACAGTCTATTACGCTCCATGCATTAAAAGCTAAAACAGATAAGAGCATGATTGATATGAAAGCAAAAATTAGCAATTATCTTAATGGTATTGATAAAAGCCCAGTCAATGTTTCTGGTCAATACAACCTAGACTTTGATGAGTTAAAGCAAATTGAGATGTACCCACCTGAGCATACCTTGTCTGGAAAAGCCAACGGGCAATTTAATATAAGCCAAAGTATTAACTCACCGTTGATGTCAGGTAGGCATCAATTGATTGATGTGGCTTATGCATCTACTTCGCCTGACATGCAAAACTATAAAATTAAAAACGTGCAAGCCAAGTTGGAGTTAGAAAAAAATTTAATAAAAATTGATGTTGATAACATGCAGCTTAATAATGATGAACTATCAATCAAAGGTAATGTGCGTGATGCATTAAATTATGCTTTAGCTGATGGCTCTTTAGGCTATGATATTACAGTCAACGCAAAGTCACTGGATTTAGATAAACTTTTACCTGATGATGAAGAAGAAAGTACGGAAGCAATTGATTTTAGCCCAATAAAAAAAGTTAATGGTACAAGTCGTTTAATGTGTAATGTTTTACGCTACAGTGATTTAGATCTTAAAAATGTTAATGCAGAACTGGTCACACAAAATGGGACAATAGACTTAAAAAACCTCAGCGCAAATGCTTTTTCAGGTTTATTAAAAACCAACTTTAAACTTGATGTGTCTGGTAAAGATAAGTTTCCTTACCAAGCCAATGTTAATGTTGACCAGGTTAAAATTGATGAGTTTTTAGATTATGCAAAAACCTTTTTCCCAATAAAAATAGATAAACTTACAAAAGTTGGTGGACAACTATTTAGTCAAATCAATTCATCTGGGACAATAAACGCTAAAACACTTATGCCTGAAATTGATTCTATTTCATTTGAGGGGCCAGTTAAAATTGTAGAGGGTTATCTTAAGCAGTCTACGATTCAGAAAAAATTGGCCAGTTTTATCAAGAAAGATTCTTTAAAAAGCATTGATTTTAAATCTTGGAGTCAATACATTAAATTTAATAAAGGTATGTTTGAAGTCAATAAGTTGAATTTTAATAGTCAAGGCGTAGATGTTTCAGGTAACGGGACACAATCACTCAGTGGTAAAGTAAACTATGATTTTAACCTTAAACTTCCTAAAAATGATGTTGAAAAAATTGCTCCAGCTATAGCTAAGCTGAGCCCAAATAGTACTAGTTTGGATCTACCGATAAAGATTAGTGGTTCATTGAGCGATCTTAAAATTGGCCTGGCTCAAGGAGATCTTAAAAAGTCCGTTACAGAGAAAGCAGAGAAGAAAATAGAACAAAAAGTTGAAAAACGAGTTGAAAAGAAAAAAGAAGAAGTTAAAAAGAAGGCAAAAGACGCGGTCAAAGATAAACTTAAAGGTTTAGGTTTATAAAACGTTATTTTTTTCTATAATGCTGTTTTAGGTAGTAAGATTCAATTGCATCAATATGCTCTTGCGTATTATTTGAATAATGACCTTTTATTTTTTTTTGTCGTACAGCTTCATAAACACTGATTGCACAGGCAACAGAGATATTTAGGCTTTGTACCATCCCAACTTGGGGTATGTGAAAATGATGCGTACTTTGTTTTAGGGCTTTGGCGGTTAATCCTTCATGTTCATTGCCAAACATAAGAATACTGGGCTCAGAAGAAAAATCAATATTGTAGACTTCTAAAGATTCATTGTTTAGGTTAGATGCATAGAGTTTTGTATAATTCTGTTTAATTGCATCAAAACATTGTTTCAAATCAGTATAAAAGTGAATTTTAACCCACTTTCTAGCTCCTGAGGAAGCTTTTTCATTAAAGGCTTCAATGGTTTTTGGTAAACGATAATCGGTGTTTAAAATATACACATTAAAAATACCTGCAGCATCGCAGGTTCTAAGAACCGCACCAATATTATGTGGATCGTGCACATTTTCTAATAAGACAGCCAGGTCAGTTTGACGTTGCGTTGCAAGCTGTTTGATTTTATCTAAACGTTCATCTGTCATGACTAAGAGAGTTTATGATAGTTTAAATAGTTCATCCTGTTTAACAAAAATTACGGGTTTTTTAAGTTGTTGTAAAGCATGATAATCTCCTAAGCATTGCGCGAGCTTTATTTTTTCAAGGTGCTTTTGTTCTTCAGATAAATCATCGTTTTCACAGTAAGCAATAATAAAACTAACATCATGATGGCCACCTTTAAAATATTGACCAACGGAGTGTAGGTATTGTGGACCATAGTATGGAATACAGGGTTGTTGATAAGTTTTAGAGAGATGCTTGCATAGTTTTTTTAAGTGTTCTGTATCATCATGACCAAAAAATAAAACAGCTATAAAATTATTTTTTTTACTTTGTTTGTTAAGATGCTCAAAAAAACTATCATCAAGTGTAGTTAAAACATCTGCTGGTGTTAGGTTTTCTTGTTTAAGATAATCTTGTGCAAATGACTTTGCTAGCGCAACATTGGGTTCATCAAAAGGGTTGAGTTGCAGAAAGTAGCCTAAAATTGCAGTAATATGCATCCAAGCATAACTTTGTAGTAGAAGATTGTTTTTATCAGCATTTATAGGAAAGCTTAGCGTTTGAGCAAAAATTTTAGTTATGTTTTGGCTTTGGGCATTGTAAATATGAATATAATCTTCTCGGTCATTATCAATATATTCTGATGGAAGAGGTATAAAGCCGCGGTTATTTTTCCCTGTACTTTCAGCAACCAATTGTTCTACCCAATGGGTAAAATATGAGAGCTGATCTGGAAAATGTAAAATAAGTTTGTTTGAGCCATGGTTTTTATACAAATAAAAAACTTTTGCAGCAAAAGACTCAATCCCTTTTTGTAAGTCTTGACTGTTAGAGCTTTCCAAGAAACAATTTACATTGTCATGAAAAGCATTAAAATCTATCAATGCAAGGGGCAAAAGGCCAAAGTAAGATGTGGATGAAAATCGTCCACCAATATCACTAGGGTTGATAAATTGATCGTAGTAGTTGTGATCATCTAAAGTAAAGTGCTGACTTAAAGTTGTATTTTCATCGGATACACTAACAAAATGATGGTCAGGTATATTGAGTTGTTGAAGGTAATGAAAAACCGAAAGTGTTTCTAGAGTGGTTCCAGACTTAGAAGCGATAAAAAATAAAGTTTTAGAAAGGTCTAGCTTAGATAAACAAGCATTAATATGTTCAGTATCCGTACTGTCTATAATATAAAAATGTTTAGCCTGAAAAACATGGGCCAAAGTTTTAGCAAATAAACTTGATCCTCCCATTCCAATCCAAACAAAGTCTCGATAGCCAGAATGTTGAATTTTTTCATAAAAATCATTAATTTTTTCTTTGAATTGGGAAATAAACTGATTAGATTGAGTCCATCCCAAACGGTTTTTAATGGATTGTTGAACTTTTTTATCATTTGACCAGATAGAAGCGTCTTTTTTTTGTGTTTTAGCAAAAATATCATTGGATTGAAGCTGATTAAGAAAATAATCATGGCTAGTGGGTGAGGTTTGCTTTGAGTTCATTGGTTCTGCTTTATTGAATAATAGGTATATTGTCGAGAAAATGCTTTTTAAAAAACTCTAAAACTAGATCTACAAGGTAATAAACCTTGAAACGGCCTGTGTAGCTCAGGATTGTTTAAGGCTTAAAAATAATGGTTTAAAAGACCAAATGCTTTTTGCTAATCTTTATTTTACGTTATAATATTAATAAGATATGCGCTGTTTTTGTAAAAATAGAAAGTTAGGACTTGTTGGGGGCTGTTTTTGGCAAAGATAAGTAAAATCTCACCGGTTGTAGCTGATCGCAAAGCTGTATTCTTACGACTTTACAATCAAGGAAAGTTTATTGAGACTTTTCAATTAAAAAAAGGCTCTACGCTTGTAGGTAGAGATCCTTCCAATCAAATTGTCATTAAAAGTACATTTGTATCAAGGCATCACTTTGTTATTGAGGTTTTGGATAGTGGTATTGTTTATATACAGGATTTAAAAAGTAGAAATGGTACTTATGTTAATCGTGAGAGAATCTCAAAAATCAAGCTCACCCATAAAGATAGAGTTATATGTGGACCCTTTGAATTTATCTTCAACCAACCACATTTTGATGCAGATAAAGACAACCCAGACTCTTTAACTGCCCTTGACGTAACTCAAAAAGATGCAGCAGGTAAAAGAAAAAGAGAGCCAAAAAATCCAAATAAGAAACCCTCACTGGGCCAAGATGGTTCAGGCGTATCCTTATCCATTGAATATTTGGATCATAATGATTTGGATATTCCAACAATTATAACTGGCTTAGAGTCAAGTAGAGGAACCAATGCCACCAGAGAAGCCGATATGTCGGTTTTTCCTGACCGAGTTGTACCTTTACAAAGAACATCAAAAACTAAGATTTTTCTGATGGCCTTGGCTATGGTGAGTGTTTCTGCTGTTTTAGCCTATGGCATGTTTATATTCTTACAAAAAAATGCATCAAAGTCACAACTGGTTATGCAGGAAGCCAATGATACAGATAGTCAAGAAGAAAGTACTGCAACTGTTGATGTTAAAAATTCAAATCAAACAAACAGCAATAAACAAAAAGTCAAAACAAAACCTAAAGGAAACACTGTTGCTAAATCAAATAAAAGTCAAAAATCATCAAAAAACACCAACTTTAAAGTGGCAGATGTTTTAGGAAACATTGTGGATGAGGAAATCGATTTTTCTGGTTTGAGTAACTTGTCAGAAAATACAAGTCAAAGAAGAAAAAATATTGCTAAGGCTATCAGTAAAGCAACATTGTCTGTGGATGTTGAGCCTCCAAAACATAAAGGTTCTCTTTTTTCTTTTAGCAAAAACAAAAACAAAGAAGTTTCAGTTGATAGTGCAAAAGAGGCTCTAAATTATCAACGTTCAATAAAAAACCAATTAGGATTTGTCCAAAATTGTTTTGTTAACTATGCAAAAAACCCTGAGCGACCTGGCGTTATTTCATTAGAAATTAGCTTAAATGATGCTGGACGGGTTAATAGAGAAAGAATAGACTCTGATCATTTTAAAACCAGCCAACTAGATCAATGTTTAAAAAAAGGGACCGAAGATATCATTGCCGATTCAAAGCCACCGTGGGAAGGATTTACTGCAAGCTATAAGTTTAAATTTGCAGGGGTTCAAAAGAAAAGCTTTGATTCTTGATGTTTTAGCTTTTCTTTTAAGTGCGTATTTGTTTCTTTAAGTGTGTCACGTTTATGTAGACGGCATCACGTTTGGTGTAGATATTTAAGCAACTGTTAATAACGATAAATGTTACAGCATATAATATCAAGTAGCATACAATAATAAGGTTTTAAATCGTTTTTGGCTTTTTAAAATGTATACTTGATACCAAAAGCAGGGGATATCATGTTTACGGGTAAATCAAACTGAAAGTAGTTAATCTTAAAGTATAAAGAGTAGTGTCTTAATAAAGTGTAATACTCTATGCCTGCAGCACCGGCTATACTCATTTTGTATTTTTCACCGTCAACAAACTCAGGCCCAGTAAATACAACCCCTCCACCTGCAGCTACAAAAGGATTCCAACGTCCAATTGGTTTTTGTAGTTTTAAAAGTAAGTTGCCAGAGAAAAAATTAACCCCACCTTCTAATTGTGGATCTTGGGGGGAGGCTTCGTGAATGGCAAAGCCAAATAGACTTTCAATGCTAATATTTTTTGTAATGTCGTAACCCATATTAAATGAAAGCGTTGTTCCAGGGTTGGTGGTTGTTTCTGCAGGAGCTGTACCATCAACAGCACCATTAAGAATTGATATTCCAACATCAGCACCAATATAAAAGCCTTTTTCTATTTCATCAGGTAATCTTCTGAATTCACCAAATAAGTTTTCAGCAGGTAACTGTGATGTTGCAATGAACATAACTATTAGACTTATAACTGTAACTCTTCTCATAATTGCTTCTTTCTTAGGTTGCTAAGTTAAAAGTAAATGGATAAACCACCTCTACAACACCTCCACCGGGCTTAGGAAATGGCATTCTACGTACAACCCTTTGAATACAGCCTTCAACAGCGGCATTGTTCATGCCTGTTTCAGCAATACTCGTACTGGTCACACGTCCTTGAAGACCAATAACAAATCTTACAACAATCTTACCGCGCAGATCAGGCTGTCTAATCACTTGTCTTTCATAACAAGATCTAATTTGACCTAAATGGTTTCTAATAATTCTTGCAATAACTTCTTTTGGAATATTACCTTGAATGTAAACTTCTTCATCATCAATACTTGCAGAAACTGAAACATTCTTGTCTCCAGTTCCAAAATCAGAAAGACCGCCCATATTTTTATTGCCGCCACCTTTACCTTTGGTACCTAAGCCTTGGCCAATCGTTGCAGTATTGTTTCCACCACCAGATGCTGAGCCTCTTAAGCCTTTGCCTTCTCTAACTGTTGTTTCTCCAGGCAATCCTTGGCGCGCATCCTTACTACCTAATCTATCAATAGATTCAGTGATGTTAGAACCAGAGCCAATCAAATCATTTAAAACAGAGTTGTCATTCTTACTAAAGAAGCTGAGAACCCCAGTTTTATTAACGTCAACACGATTGGTCTTAGGGCCTTTTCTTCCCTTTACACCACGGCCCCTGCGGCCTTCTTGACCACCAGCTTTTGCGCCACTGCCTTCTTTACCAACGTTACCTCTAAGCTGTTTAGATCGAACAATAGCAGGTTGGTACTTTTTCATTTCTTGACTCTGAACAACAATCTTTTTGTATTGTTTTCTAATTTTTTCAGTTTTATCCTCTAAGTCAGGTTTTGGCATGACATAAGCTAAAATAAATATGAGCAAGTGGATAGCCGCAGACACTGCAAACCATTTAATGAAATAAGGATCTTTAAGTTGTTGTTTCCATGAAAAAGGAACAACAGTTTCATCTTGTGAGACAGATTCAAAATAGATTATAATCGTGTCATATACCAAAAACCCTTTGCTGCCGATGGGCAAAGTTGCTTCTTTGTAATTCTTTTTTTCAATCCCAACTTGTTCTTCAACTGCGGTCAGTTGATCGCCATACTCTAAGTAACCACTTGCATCAGGAGTGATTTTTAAGGTTATGGTTCCATCTGTATTGAGCTTTAAGATATCGAGCTTTTTATTAATATAATCTGAAGGTAACTTAATGCTCGCATTTTTATGAGAACCAAAATAGTGGAGTTCATTTTTTTGCAGCAACGTATCATTGATAATTTGATTAAAGGCTAATACAGTAACACGTAAGCGAAGCTTATCAGAGTTAATAATAGGGCTAGAGTTATTTTTATCGACCTTAAAACTAATTTTTAAGGTTTCATCATCAAAAACAATGCTTTGATTTTTACTTCTGGGTTTTAATGGTTTCATTAAAAGTCCTCAACGGATCTAATAATATTGGGTATAAATGATTCATCAAGATTTAACAAACGTTTAAAATATGTTTCAGGCCTTTCTTTTACAGTTACACCATCAGGCTTTTTTACATTTCCTAAAATATCAACTTCATCAAAGTTGTAAACGGTCACTTTAGGCTTTTTATTAGCTCCTGTGCTTTGTGCAAAAGCATTTTGGACCATAGAACAACCAAGAATAATGATAATTGCGTAAAATAATGGGTTTAACATTTTTTGCATTACTTTTTTTCTCCTCCTAAATCATTCGGTTTAGGTTGTTTCATAGATTGCGCCTGTCTAAGCATATTATACACTGGATGTGTTTTAGGGATAGTTTTTCCTTTTAAATTAATAAAACGCTTATAGTTTTTTATGGCTTCTTCTTTGTTTTGAAGCTTTAAATGGTTAATCAGACCTAAATTAAAAGCATTTTCTGCAAAGTTAGGGTTAACTTGATTAATATCCATAAAATGTTGATTGGCTTCCTCAATTTGATTTTTTGCAATCAAAGCAACGCCTAGGTTAAGCTTGGCGCTCTGATTTAAAGGTTCAATACTGAGTGCTTTTTTATACATTTTAATAGCATCGTCAAAGTTTGCATGATCTAAATAGATATTACCTAAGTTGATCACAGGCTCTATTAAGTTTTTGTCTAGATTAATTGCAGAGTTAAACTCTTTTATAGCACTATTATAAAAGCCCATTTTTAAGTATACCATGCCCAAGTTATTGAAGGTTTCGGCATTTTTAGGGTTGTATTTTTTGGCTTTTTGGAAAGTCAACTCAGCCAACTCACTTTTGCCAGTTTCATAATACAACAAACCAAGATTATTGATGGCATAAACATTGGTTTTGTTTTTTGACATGATTCCTTGAATATTGTTTAGAGCCTGGTTTTTGTTGCCAAGTTTTCTTTGAGCAGTAATCAAGTTATTGGCAATGGTCCAATTGTTCTTATTTTGACGTGCAACTTCAGCAAACAAACGTAAAGAATTTTTATCATTGCTTTCAAAAGAAGAGTAGGCCAAATTTAGCAATATTCCTTGGTCAGAAGGGCGGATGAGAGAGGCATTTTCATAAGCTTGTTTCGCTTTATAATGTAGGTCAAGCAAACGATAAATGTCAGCTAAACGTGTATAAGCACTAACAGCTCTGGGATTGGCATTGATTGCGGCTTCATTTTTTCTGATTTGGCTAGCCAAAGCTTCAGCTGAAGACGCACGAGCTTGGTCGGGCACTAAAAATGGTGATCTGTCAGTAACAATACTTTTTGTTTCAGGCTTTAATAAACCAGCTTTAGCGTTGAATTCAATGAGGGGTTCGTTGATAAACCATTGAATATAGGATTCACCTTGGCGCTGCGGGTATTTGTCAGGTTTATATTGGGTTAAGTTGTCATAAGCCTTAACAGTCCAGTCGTTATAAACATTCAGTTCAAAGGCCTTACTTATTGCTTTTTCATAAGCTTCAATTGCTTTTTGCTCAATTGGCAAGGCTCTGTTTTGCAATTCTTCTTGATACATTTGCTCTTGTTCCATACTTAAACCATTTGGGACGGGAGCATTAAACAGTGCTAGACTGAAGTTCTGATAGATAAGACCAACATGGTACAAAGACTTTACACCAACTTCAGCATCACCCAAGTCAATGATTGAAAAGTAATCATCTTTAAGCTCTTTTAATAACTTGGCCTTTCTTTCAATTGAAGCCGCTAGAGCACGTTGAGGCATTCTAAATTCAATTCTATTAAACTCATCAAATTTTTCTTGAACTAATTCAAATTGAGCTTTTGCAGCATAAGAAATACCTGATTTATAGCGCTTAGCATTTTTAATAGCTTCATTGTATGAAGCGTTTCTTGCGTTGATGTTTCCAATGTTTTTTTGTGCAAAACCTCTTCTATAAGAAGCTTCAGCAAATTTTTCTTTTTGTTTTGGGTAACGATTTGGGAAGTTATAAAAAACAGCACTTGCTTTTTTCCAATCTTTGATTTTTTCATAAATCAAACCTGTTGCAAAATAAGCATCATGAACATCATCAGATTTTGGGTATCGACTGATATAAAGATTATAGTTTTTAAGAGATTGATCGTATTGTTTTAAATGCTCTCTATAGAGGGCAGCATTGTATAAAGCTGCTGAAGCAAGTTCAGATTGTGGAAACCGAGTTGCTAGAATTTCAAACTGTTCGGAGGCATTTAAGTAATCTAGTTTATTGTCAAAGTGTGTTGCTAAAGCAAGAATCATCTTTGGAACCAAAGGAGATTTTGAATAGTCTTTTAAAAAGCGTCTAGATGTTTTTAATGCTGAATTTGAATCGTTGCCGTTTAGGTAATCAATTGCAGCATTGTATAAGGCTTTGTCTGCAAATTTTGATTCAGGATATTTATCGGCCAAGCTTTCATATTTTCTCGCTGCCTCAATAAACTTGCTTTTTTCTTCTAAGCCTTTTGCTTTTTGGAAAATAGAGCCTTGAATCAGTTCAAGCATAAGCTTTTTGTTTTCTGGTGTTGCAAAACTTTTTACAGCAAGATATTCAGACGCATATTTTTCAAGATTATCCCAATCCTTTTGGATGTTGTAAATATCCAAGATCAAATGTCTAGATGCATTGGCAGCGGGGGAGTCCGGGTAACGTCTAATCACATCAAAAAATATTTTTTGAGAAGTATCGAACTGATTGTAATTATAATACAGTTGTGCAATCTGAAAGTATACTTTTGAAGCACGTTCATCTTTTGGGTAACGTTTTTGGTAAGCAGTGTCTGCCGCGATAAGCCGTTTTGCATAATTTGAAAGGGGTGTTTTTACATAGGTATCACTTTTCTTGTTTTTGATTGTTTTTTCAACACCAGCATAATAGGCTTCTTCTAATCGGCTTAATGAGTCAATTAAACCAATGAGAGCCAATTGATTCTTTGTCCCTTCTTTCTGAGCTTTAAGCATTGCTGCATACTGTTCTGCAGATTTTTCATAGACTTTGTTCTTAAATAAGAGATTGGCGTATAAAAAGCGCATTTCATAGCCATTTTTATGATTTTCAAACCACTTAACGTAATTGTCATAAAACTTAAGAGCAAGTTCCGTATAATTTTGGGCTTTAACTTTATTCGATGTTTCGCTTTTCTGAGCCATTTCATGGTGATGCTTTGCCAAAAACCGTGCATACACTTCAGATCGGTTGTAAGCATATTCTAAAGCATCGCTTCTGCCTTTATTTTGTCTATCCCAAGCAGAGCCGGGTAAATAGCGGGGCATGAAGATTTGCATTTCACGCATGGCACGCTGTAACTGCTCACTTTTTTCATAAGACTCAATAATTTTAGAATGATGCCTTGGAGCATCTGGGTGGTAAGGATCCAACGAGATGAGTTTTTGTAAGGCATTTACCGCTTTGTTGTATTCTGATTTTTCAAAGTAGATATTGGCTAACTTCTCAATGACCAAACGTGCATACTCTGGTTCACCAATGGATACAAAGTACTTTCTAGCGGGTTCTATTAGACCAAGGTCAGAGTAAAATAAAATAAGATCTTTTAAGGCTTCACGACGTAAGTTAATCTCATTTTGTTTATCTTTTGAGATTTTGACAACTTTCTGCATGACTTTAAGCGCACCATTGATGTTACTTTTGTTATAGTAACACCAAGATATCTTATAAAGTGCGCTGGTATTAAATTGGTTTTCTGATTTTAAAACAACACTGTAAGCATTGATTGCTTTGTTGAAATCTCTATTATTAAAATAATAATCACCAAGTGTCATGTATGCACCGGTTGAATATTTACTTTTAGGAAAACGTTTGATGAGCAGGTTTAAGTATTTTACGGCATCTTTTGAGTTGATCTCACTGGCATGAAAGCCTGCTAAAAACAAAACTTCATCCAAGCGGTCATAGTTAGGAGCAATTTTTACAATTCTCTTATAAAGATTAAATGATCGAGCACCAGAAAACTTTGGTTCAACCGGTTCTTTGGCAATCTTCTTTTTTAGAAAAAGATCATACTTACGTTCAAAATCATCCATTTTTTTAAAATACTCAGAACGTTCGTAAAGCCAGTATAGGTCAGCCATTCTAAAATAGACTTCGGCAGTTTGGTTGGCGGGTTGTTTACGCTTAGCAAGACGATTTAGCAAGCGCAACTCTTCACGAATTTTTTCTGCCAAAGCAGCATCAACCTTATAGTCAGGGATATTAAAGGCTTTAAAAATAGGGTTGGATATTTGTCCAGTTCTTTGTTCAGGCTTTTTTTCAACTGCATAAGCTAGTTGAATTGGACTTATTAAATTAAGAACTAAACAAAGAACAAGTATTTTTTTTAAATCTGTTAAATTCAAGTATGGTCTCCATAAGTAGCAAAGCTACTTCTTGTCTGAGGTTGTGTCCTTACATATAGATTTAAGATTATACAGATAATAGCCCACTTCGTCAGCCCAATATTCACCCGTATATTCCCACCAAACCATAGATTCTCTTAGACTGTCGGTAAATTTAGGTTTAATAAGGTTAGCATTCAAGTCAACTGGAGGGGCTAGTCTCAATGATCTGGTTTGCAAAATTTTTCTTTCAGTACTGACAATTTCGTATCTTAAGAAATCTTTTAAAGTAAAAAAGTCTTCAATTAATTGTCGAGTTTGCTTTAGTTTTTGTCCTGCTAGCCAACTTGCTCTTTGGGTTAGCTCACGTTCCTTCTGTGTGATAAGGTTGGTAATCACTTTTGCATTATTTTGATCCAGTTTACCCAGCAACTCACGCTCTTTTTGCAGAGACTCAATGTACTGATGAATTCCCCAGAAGTCGCGGTTAGCACTGGCTAAGTTAAATAAATCTCTATAGCGATAAATCATCTTTCCAGATTTTTGTCTTTCTTTGCCACTTAGAGCATTGTAATAAAGTTTTGGAGATCTATTGCTTTTGGCAAAATTATCAATTTGGCGGGCAATCCCTTTAAACTCATCTTCTACGCCACTCAAAGCGGTTAAGGCATCATCATATAAGCAAAGTTCAAGGAATATAGCGCCTTTTAAAAGATATGATTTTAAAAAGTAAACTTGCTCATAAAACGGTGAGTTAACAGAATGTAAAACAGATAAAGAGGCATTGAACTGACGCATCTTAAATAGTGCCCAACTTGATTCGTACAAACCTTGTGGGTAATAGTTGTTGTCTTTTTGAACTTTTTTATAATAAACAATAGCCAAAGGATAATTGCGTTGCTCATAATATATGCGGCCCAAGGCAAGATTGGCGAGTTGTTTAAGACGGGTCTCTTCGTAGTAAAGTTTGTTTTTTCTCTCATTTGAGATGTCTTTATAGAAGTCTATAGCTTTTGCATAACTATTGTTTTTTATAGCAATTGTACCCAGCAAATAACGTGAAGCCAGATACAAGCGATTGTTTTTTGATATTGAGTACAAAAGTTTAATAGCTCTGCGGTAGTTTTTTTTCAGGTAGAGGTCTTTTGCCACAAAATAACGAAACTCTTCTTTTAAAGATTTAGGCACCTTTTTATCACTAATCGTTGAGGCTAAATATAGGATGAGCTCATCATCTTTAAGATGTTGTGCTATGGCTATAGATTGTCTGAGAGACTCATGGGTGTAAACACGAAGCTTGTCATTTTCAACAATATCAACATAATACAGTAATGAAGCGTAATAAGCACCCATGTTACTCAAACTTTGAGCAATATAATACTTTGAGTAGCCATATTCTGGGAAAGACTTAAAGCGTGAGTTGTTGAGTATGCTGCTAAACACTGAAAATGACTTTTCATAGTTTTGCTTTTTATACTCAACCCGACCTTCATTAAGCGTCTCAACCAATCGTGTATACAAAGGGTTGTTTCTAACCAAACGGGCTCTTTTTTCTAACTCACGGTCAATTCTTCTTTCAACCAAGTCAGTTTTTTTGTTGTCCTGTCCTATTTCTGCAATACCTTGCTTAGAGCTAGCACATGCAGATAAAATAAGGCTACTGCTTAATAAAGAAAGGCCTATCAGTGAAAAATAAAGTTTATTTTTTTTCAAAAGCATTATTTATTAGTCCTTTGGGGTTGATGGTAAAAAGAAAGATAAACCTATAGAATACACTCTATTATTTGCAATTTGGTTGAAGGGAGCACCTTCACGAACAGTAAAGTTTCTAAAGTCTAGTTTTAATGCAGTAGATTGATTAAGGAAAATTTTTAAACCTGTACCAACATTGATTCCAAAACGTTGTGAACGCTCATTGTCAAACATCCCAGCCCCAGCAACAAAATACCAGTCAAAGTGATAGATTTTTTTTGAGAAAATCGCAAACTTACCGTAAATTGGAGAAAAAATTAAGTTCGCAAAATAAATGTTTTTTGCTGGGTCTGGAGCGGGGTCAAGGTCTACACCACAGGTTGAAACAGGGTTCATCATTAAGTCAGTCACTATCAAGTTGGGGGGGCAAGGCACGTTTTGTAAATCATTGATGATTGCGCGTTCTTGATGGAATACGCGCGAATAAGAAGCTTCAATGGCTAAGCCTTCTTTAATATGAAAGGTTGGTCTGATTTGAACAAACTCATAAAATAAAAACTGGTTATCCGCATTGATACCCAAGTCAAATCCAACCTCTGCACGGCCTTTTTTTCTAAAAACACGTCTTTGTACGACATCAATGCCTTCTTTTCTATACGAGCCAATGGATGTATTGGTGTCTTTGTTTTTTGTTTGTGAAACAGCGCTTCCAGGTGCAACCAACAGCGTTGCAAGTAAAATACCAGTGAACGTTATTTTTATATTCATTATGCCCTCATGATTGATGTTTTTAGAAATATAATTTATGGACCAATTCTTACCATGGTTCACTATTAAGAGTAGCAAAAGCTAAAGTGTTTTTCAATTTTATTGAATAAAATCAACACAATAATTAGCCTTTGTTGGGGTATGTTAAATACTTATCTAAAGAGTGATTTTTCTGCATAGCTTTAGTTGATTCTTTAGTATAAATGTTGAGCTAATACCTGTAAATTTAAAAACATATGTTAACTAAAAATAAAAATAATCAGGTTCAACGTTCTACAAAGCATTTGCAAGTTTATCGGCATGTGAAGGCTTTTTTAAATAGGCATAAAATTTTAAAACAAAAAAAAATTGTTGCTGTGTCAGGAGGGGTAGACTCAATGGTTTTGTTTTTTGTTTTGGCTGAAATAGCAAAGCAAGAACAACTTGAGATTCCTTTGCCAATATACATTGCCCATCAACAAAGAAAACAAGTTGATGAAAAAAAAGATATAGAACTTATTCAAGTATTGTTACAAAACTACAAACTTGATTTGTGTGTAAAACAACTTAATGTATCCAGTCAAATATTGTCAGAAGAAAAGTTAAGGTCCTTACGCCAAAAAGCTTTGCTTGAATATGCAAAAGAAGAGCAAAGTCAATGCATTTTAAGTGGGCACCATTTAGATGATCAAATTGAAAGTTTTTTTATCAGACTGTTTTCAGGGACTCATTTTCAAGGCTTGTCTGGTATGTCTGAATTCTCGGGTAAATGTTTTTATAAGCCATTTTTAAATCTATCAAAACAAACTTTGTTGAGTGTTGCTAAAGATAATGGACTGTTATTCAATGTTGATACAAGTAATTTAAGTACGGATTTTACAAGAAACCATATTAGAAATGTTTTATTGCCTTTGCTCAGTGCACAGTATGGAAATAAATATAAGGCAAATGTTTTAGAATTCATGCAAGACTGTAAAGATGTGACACAGTACCTAGCCATGGATTTAAATCATATGCTTGCATTAAGTGCATTGCAAGAAGAAGAGTTTTTAAGGGAACCATTGTTAAAGTTTTCTGATTTGCAAATTAAGTTTTTTTTAAATTATGTTTTTAATAAAAAAGACAAATCATTGAATGGGGATCAGCTGAATAAAATGCTTCATTTGTTTCGTAAAGGCCAAGGCAGTTATTGTCTTACAAACAAAACTGTATATAGGGTGTGTGAAAAAAAAATAAGTATCAAGCATGATGCTTGCTCAACATGATTAGTTTGCGTAATCTGTTGTTGTTATATTATGTAACATATGTCTAGAGTATAAAAGGTTTAATCGCAATGGACGCTTATATTTTATACTCTTTTTATTTGTGTTATTTGTGAAAGTGCGTAGTAAAGCGCAACTTCCTTTAATATATAAAGTGAGAGGTATAAGTTGAAATCAAATCGCATTTTTTTATGGTTACTGCTGGCAGTGGTGTTCTTTTTGATTTTTCAATCTTTTGAAAAGTCTTCAAGTGAACAAGCTATTGAGCTGACTTATAGCGAGTTTAGAAAAAGTGTAAGAGCAGGGCATGTTAAAAGTATTGAGGTGGGCCCGGAAAAACTGAAAGGTGAGTTTTTTTCAAAAAAAGAAAATGAAACAATTGCCCCCGATCGTGAGAAAAAAGTTTTTATCAGTCATTGGTTTGGTGAAGCAGATGAATTAATACAATTTCTTGAAGAGAATGCAGTAGAAGATATAAAACTACAACCTTTGAATCGCCAGGACTTTTTACGCAACTTATTATTGTGGAGCATTCCTTTTATACTGGGTTTTATTTTGCTTTTGTTTTTCTTCCGACAAGTACAGGCGGGGAATGGTAAAGCAATGAGTTTTGGCAAGTCAAAAATAAAAATAGCAGACCCAAAAAAAAGTAGAATCACATTTGCTGATGTAGCAGGTGTTGAAGAAGCAAAGGAAGAGCTTGAAGAAATAATAGATTTTCTTAAATTTCCCAAAAAATATACAACTCTGGGAGCAAAGATTCCTAAAGGGGTCATGTTGGTTGGAGCACCGGGAACTGGCAAAACACTCCTGGCTAAAGCAGTGGCAGGTGAAGCTCATGTTCCTTTTTTAACCATATCTGGCTCTGATTTTGTTGAGATGTTTGTTGGAGTAGGAGCTTCACGAGTACGAGATCTTTTTGAGCAAGCAAAAAAGTCAGCGCCATGTATTGTATTCGTTGATGAAATTGACGCTGTTGGCAGAAAAAGAGGTGCTGGTTTAGGCGGTGGACATGACGAGCGTGAACAAACCCTAAATCAACTCTTAGTAGAAATGGATGGTTTTGAAGATAATAATGGAATCATTATGATGGCAGCGACTAACCGCCCAGATGTTCTTGATCCAGCATTGTTAAGACCGGGCCGTTTTGATCGTCAGGTTGTTGTATCAAGACCTGATTTGCGGGGAAGGGAAGGCATTCTTAGAGTTCATACAAAGGGTACGCCATTGAATGACGATGTAGATTTAAATGTTCTAGCTAGAGCAACATCAGGATTTACAGGTGCGGATATACATAATTTGGTTAATGAAGCAGCACTTATGGCAGCTAGACTTGGTTTAAAGACTGTAAATAAGCATTGCTTTGAAGAAGCAAAAGACAAAGTGATTTTGGGCAAAGAGAGAAAAACCACCATCATGAATGAGCAGGACAAAAAACTCACCTCATATCATGAAGCGGGCCATGCCTTGCTTGCTAAACTTTTACCAGAAACAGATCCAGTTCATAAAGTTACAATTATTCCAAGGGGAATGGCTTTAGGTGTAACTCACCAAATGCCAATTGAAGATCGATACACCTTAAATCAGAATCAAGCGGAATCGAGTATAGCAATTTTAATGGGAGGTCGCTTGGCAGAAGAGATTGTTTTTAAAGTCAAGTGTAATGGGGCATCCAATGATATTGAAAAAGCAACAGAGTTAGCCAGAAGAATGGTTTGTGAATGGGGGATGAGCTCAAGTTTAGGGCCTATAGCTTTTGGGCATAATGAACAAGAGATTTTTCTGGCAAAAGAAGTTGCACATCAATCCAATTATAGTGAAAAAACAGCTCAGCTGGTTGATGCAGAAATTAAGAAAATAATCGATAGAAACTACAAACGAGGAAAAGATCTTTTGCAGAAAAATAGAGGGACTCTAGATAAGATTGCCAAGGTTTTGCTGGAAAGAGAAACTTTATCAGGTGAAGATCTAGACATTTTAATTACTGGTGGAGACTTGCCGCAAAGCTAAAAAGTTTTAAAAGATTGGGTAAAAACATTTGATATAAACTGTTTTGGTCTTAATCAGTAAAATCTGACAATTTCATCAGAAATAATGGTAATTTATTTGCTGGGGCCGGTTTTCATCTGATAAACTGATGCTTAGGTGCCTATAAAATCAATCAGTAATATAAAAGAAGTAGAATGACAGAATTGTTGCGTTCAGTTACAGAATACCTGTCTATACATTCTGTCATTGATTTGATCGATATTCTTGCAGTGTCTTTGATTGTATTTGCTTTTTTACGTTTTATCAAAGGAACTAGAGCAATTTATATGTTGATTGGCCTCAGCCTAGCGCTGTTGGTTTTTTGGCTATCTTCAGTATTTAACTTACAGACACTTAATTGGATTTTGTCTCATCTTCTTAGTAGTTTGGTCTTTATCCTTATTATTTTATTTCAGGCAGAAATTAGAAGGATGTTAACACGTGTTGGAAGGGCTCCTGTGTTTTCATTTTTAGATACGGCAAACGAATCCAGAGTGATTGAGGAGTTGGTTAAAGCCTGTACATCCTTAGCAAATAGGAAAATAGGCGCGTTAATTGTAGTACAAAAAGAAGCGGATGTTATGGAATACATTGATGTTGGAGTTAAACTTGAAGCATTGGTTTCTAAAGAGTTAATATCAAGTATTTTTTTACCATCATCTCCCATTCATGATGGAGCAATCGTTATAAAGCAAGATCAAATTTTAGCAGCAGGATGTTTTTTGCCGCTATTGATGTCCAGTAAGATTAATAAAAACCTTGGTACGCGGCATAGAGCTGCTGTTGGTATTACGGAGGAAACAGATGCTTTGGTTATTGTTGTCTCTGAAGAGAAGGGGTGGATATCGATAGCAAAAGATGGCCAGTTGTTAAGTGGTATTGAAGCAACTAAGTTGAAAGAACTTTTGGCACAAAATATTCTTTCAAGGACAAAGTCATGAAAAGAAAATTATTAAAAGTTTTAGCTAATTTAAATACGGAGTTTGCTTTAAAAATTCTTTCTGTTTTGATTGCTTTGCTTTTATGGTCATATGTAAAAAGTGAACAGAAACAACAACGCAGTTTAGATGTTGAGCTAGAGTTGGTTAATTTGCCTAATCATCTTATGCTTGAGAGAGAAGTTGATGCACAAATTAAGGTAAAGGTTATTGGGCCAAAGAGTCGTGTAGAGAGCATGAATCAAGAGTATTTAGGGACTTTAAGTCTTGATTTAAGTAAAAGTCATATTGGCTTGAATACTTTTTGGATTCAAGAAGATGACTTTAAGTTGCCTTACGGAATAAAAATAGATCGTATTGTGCCACAAATTATTCGTGTAGATTTGGATAAAGCCATTACCAATACCCTGCCAGTTTTACCTAAGTTTATTGGTAAATTGCCTGAAGGCTTTGAAATGACCTCATATGATCTTGATCCAGAAGTGATGACCGTTAAAGGTACACAAAGAAGTATGGAGGCATTAAAGAAACTGTATACAACTGATATAGATTTAAAAAGTATGCGCTCCTATTATGAACAAGAAGTTCCTATTGATACCAGCTCTTTAAATGTAAAATTACAACATAATACGGTTTTATTACGCGTAACGATTAAAGAAAATACAGTAAGCAAAACATTAAAGAAAGTTGCTATTCAGTATGATTCAGAGCTGTATCGTGTCAATCCCAAAACAGTGACAATAAATGTAGAAGGTATGGCAGGGGATATGCTTTCTCTCGATCAAAAAAACATTAATGTTGAAATTGAAGAGCTACCAAATTTATTTCAGCCGGCAATTAAAATTAATCCTATTGTTAGTGGATTGCCTAAAAATGTACGCTATACAGTTTTTCCAGAATCAGTTAGTGTGCAAAGAATTAAAAAATAAAAGTAGTATTATCTATGTTGAAAGCTACAGATGGAGTTGATGTGACAAAACTTTTTGGTACGGATGGTATAAGAGGTAGAGCAAATGTTTTCCCAATGACAGCAGATAATGTCGTTAAAGTTGGACAAGCTTTAGGTTTATTGCTTGAACAAAAAAAACGAAGGCGAGTATTGATTGGTAAAGATACTCGGTTATCAAGCTATATGTTTGAACAAGCTATAGCAGCAGGTTTGATGTCAACAGGTGCAGAAGCAATGCTTGTCGGACCCATGCCAACGCCTGCTATATCTTACTTGACTGAAACCATGCGCGCTGAAGCTGGAGTAATGATTTCAGCTTCTCATAACTCCTATGAAGATAATGGCATAAAAATATTTGGACCTGATGGGTATAAGTTGAGTGATGAAGATGAAGCCTTTATTGAAGATATGGTTGCAAATAGTACAAAAATTAACCAACTTCTTAAGGCAGACAATTCGGGTAGAGCCTATAGGTTAGATGATGCCCGTGGACGTTATATATCGCACCTAAAATACAATTTTCCCAAAGAGTTTGATTTGTTGGGATATAAAGTTGTTATTGATTGTGCCAATGGAGCGGCATATAAAATTGCACCAACCACCTTTGAAGAGTTAGGAGCTCAATGTATTGTAATTGAAAATAAGCCCAATGGGACCAATATCAATAAAAATTGTGGCGCAGTTCATCCGCAAAATATGCAAAAAACAGTTATAGAACATGAAGCCGATTTTGGCATTTGTCTTGATGGAGATGCAGACCGTTTAATCATGTGTGATGAAAAGGGTGTGATTTTAGATGGCGATGATTTACTTTATGTTCTGATTAATAGCATGATTGCAAACAATAAAAAACCAAAAGGTCTTGTTGGTACTTTAATGAGTAATATGGCATTAGAGAAGTTTTGTTATCAACATGATATCCAGTTTTTAAGAGCCAACGTTGGTGACAGGTATGTGGTTGAAAAAATGCGTGAAAATAACTGGTGTCTAGGAGGTGAAACCTCAGGCCATATTATTTACTTACCCAATTGCAATACAGGGGATGGAATTATGAATGCCCTACATATAGCGGCAGTGCTTTGTCAAACTGGGAAAAAACTTTCAGAACTTACGCAAGCATTTAAAAAATTTCCTCAAGAAATGATCAATATTGAAGTGCAACAAAAAAAACCTCTTGAATCCTGTATAGAACTTAATAAAACAATTGCATTGGCAGAACAAAGTTTAAATGATCAGGGAAGGGTTTTAGTTCGTTATTCTGGAACAGAAAACAAATTAAGAATCATGGTTGAAGCACATTCTGAGACTGTACTTAAAGAACAAATCAAAAAGCTTGTTTCATGCGCCAAAAGTGAGTTAAGTTGATTTAAGTGGGTTTAATTAAAAAATATTTAGGCTATTAAATAAGGGAGTCCTTATGCTGAATCTAAATTGGGTAGGTGCAATATATAAGTAATATTTTATTATTGCAGTAAAAACTCATGCTCTTTGCAAGTATAGCTTAATGAATTTGATTGAAACTATGTTTTTAAATTTTTTTATGTGGAAAGAACTAAAATATTTTATGCAAAGCTCGTCAAAGAAGGGGGGAGTTTCCCATGGATAAAAAAATAGATTTAGGAGTAAACGTTGACCATGTTGCTACGCTTAGACAGGCCCGAGGTACAGTTTATCCCAGCCCAGTGGAGGCGGCTAAAATAATTGAAAAAGCTGGGGCAAATAATATTACCTGTCATTTGCGTGAAGATAGAAGGCATATCCAAGACCAAGATGTTTATGATTTAAGCGAGACTCTATCAATACCCCTCAATTTTGAAATGGCCGCCCGTGAAGAAATGTTCAAAATTGCCCAGGATATAAAACCACATACAGTTACGATTGTTCCTGAAAAACGTGAAGAATTAACAACTGAACATGGTTTAGATATTAAACAATTGGATTATAATGCATTAAAATGGATTGAAACACTTAAAGAATTAGGCTGTAAAGTTTCTTTATTTATTGATGCTAGCGCAACATCTATTGATGCATGCATCAATTATGGTATTTCAGAGATAGAAATTCATACTGGTTTTTACGCTGACGCTGTGAATGAAATAAATAAAAAAGCTGAGTTTGAAAAAATTGCGGGCGCAGTAGATTATGCTCACTCAAAAGGTTTAAGTTGCCATTTAGGTCATGGTCTTAATCAAAAAAATCTTGGAGTATTTAGGACTCTACCCGTTAAGTCTATGCAGATTGGTCATGCGCTAATTGCTGATGCAATATATGTTGGTTTAGAGCAGTCTACACAACAGTATTTAAAACTACTTCAGTTTTGATTATTTATTCCACACTATCAAGGTAGATGACCTCTTTGAAGGGCAACTTTTTCTTTGTAGCATCAAAGATTGACTTGTCTCCAACAACAACCCAAACAAACTCGTCTGGGTTAATCAGTTCTTTTGCTAAAGTCTGAGTTGTTTTGATATTAAGATCCTTTAAAGCGGCACTATATTTTTCAAAAAAAGAATATTCTAAATTTTTAAAGTTGAGATCATCAAATATTTCAACATTTGAATCGTTGTTTTGAAACAGTGCTAACAAAGATAACACTTCATCTTTTTGTTTTGCTTTAAATTCATTATTGTTAATAGGTTTTACGCTAGTAATGTTTTTAAGTTCACGATAAATCTCCAAAATAGACTCAACCGTTTTATCTACTTGTACACTGGTTGAGATTTTTAAAGGTCTTTTTCCAACAGTATAGCTGACTTTTGATCTTGCACCATATGACCAATGTTTGTCTTCTCTAAGGTTCATATTGATTCTAGATGTAAAGGACCCACCTAAAATACTGTTGACAATATTTAATTGTGGAGAAATTTCAGGATTAAAAGAAGAGATCAAAGCAGCGGCTTGGATGGTGGCTTGTTGAGAGTTGTCTTTATGAATAAAATACAACGTATTTTTGGGCAGATTTTTTTCTATACCATCTGTGGATAGCTGTGGTGATTTATTTGTAATAGACATCTTCCCAAAGTACTTATTCAATGTGTCTTCAAGTGTTTTTTTAGATAATGAAGAGCTGACAGTGATATGTAATGGAGATTTAAAAATTGCTTCATGCTTTTTTTCAATGTCTTTAAGGGTGATGGTATCAACAGTTGTTAATGTTCCAGTTCCAGACCATGGTTGGGCATAAGGGGTGTCTTTGAAAACGATCTTCATTAACGTTCTTGAAGCCATTGCGCCGGGGGTATTTAAGCTTTGCTTAATGTTTTGTATTAAAATATTTTTTGCTTTATCAAAACTTTTTAAATTGTATTTTGGCTTTTGAATAAGCTCGTGCACAATTTTAGTTGTTTCTGCAAAGCTAACATTTAAACCTGAATAACTTACGTTGGCTTGATGTAAGTCGCTACCCACATGGATACTGGTTCCAAGTTGGTCAAGTTTTGAGCTTAGCTGTGAGGCATTGTATTTATTATGTGCCTCTTTTAATAAGTCTTCAAATAACTGGCTGGTTCCTAGTTTCTGATCAAAAAGTGCACCTTGTTCTGATCTAATTTTTACACTGAATAAGGGTGCTGTTTTATTTGAAATATAGGTCACCGTAATACCGTTTTTCAAGGTAAAAGAAGTATGCTTTGGTGTTTCAAGATCTGGAAAACTTTGTGGAACGGGCAAGTTTTTTCTATCAACGGTCTCTTTTGTATTTGAATAGGTTTTTTCTGGTAAAACTTTTAAAGTATATGAACCTTGGTTCAGCCACTTGTTTCCAACGTTTTTGATTTTAGTGCTATTTAAATCAAAAAAACGTTGTAGGCTCTGTGTGAATCCGTCGGGTGTGTTGTAATAGGTTTGGTAATAGGCTAAAATATCGGACTTGCCGCCCCAGCCACCAATTTTTTCTAAACGTTCAGCTGTTTGCGCAAAACGTTTGGTTTTGTAAGCTTCTAAAACATCTTTTTTAATACCTTTATTCAAGACATCATTTAAAATTTTATCAATCTCTTGTTCTATTTTTGGCAATGACTCAGACTCTATAGCTGTTGCAACAATAAGAAAATGTCCACCCAGCTCACGCGGCCAAACAGTTGCGTATACATCAGAAACAAGTTTTTGTTTTTCAACTAGACTTTCATACAGCAAAGAGTTTTTACCGACACTTAAAACATCACTGAGCATATCCAGCTCTTCAAGACCATCTTGGGCAATCCCAGGGACATTCCAGACTTTATAAAGGCGTGCTTGTGGTACTTGATCTTTAATGATTTCAACTTTGTCATTTTGCATTGGAGCAATCCAAGATTTCATTTTATTAAGTCTTGGTCCAGAGGGAATCCATCCAAAATAATGTTTTATTTTTTCATGCGCTTCTTTACCAGTAATGTTTCCAGCTAAAGCAATGACTACATTGGCTGCTCCATAATAAGTATTAAACCAAGTTCTCACATCTTCTAAGCTTGCCGCATTAAGATCTTCCATAGAGCCAATTGTTCGCCATGAATAGGGGTGTTGACTAGGATAGCAAGCTTTTGCAATGTGTTCATATACCATTCCGTAAGGTTGATTTTCACCTTGACGTTTTTCATTTTGTACAACACCACGTTGTTCATCTAATTTTGCTTGATCTATAGCTCCCAATAAATGACCCATACGGTCGGACTCTAGCCACAGAATATAATCTAAGGCAGATTTGGGGACGTTTTGAAAATAATTGGTTCTATCAGTATTAGTGGTGCCGTTGAGTTCAGTGGCGCCAACTTGCTCGGTTGCTTTAAAATAATCATGGTCAAAGTTTTCACTGCCATTAAACATGAGATGCTCAAATAGATGTGCAAAACCAGTTTTACCAATAACTTCATTTTTGGAACCTACATGGTACCAGACATTAACAGCAACCAAAGGCGTGCTTTTATCTTCATGGACAAGTAAAGTAAGACCATTGTCTAGCTCAAATTTTTCATAATTAACCTTTAAATCTTTTATATTCAATTTTGTTTTTGCTTGTATCTGTTGATTGTTCATAAAAAATCCTAAACTGAAAAGAAGGGAAAAGAATAAAATGAATTGTCGCATAAGTTAAGATATAGCAAACTGCTATGCGTCTGTTAATTTTTATGCATTTTTATAAAAGTTTTGCATGTGTATAAAAAACACTGTTAAGTTGTTTGATCTATGGATAACTTTTCAAAAGTAGGACACAAAGACGATTTTTCTGAAGCTAAGCCCAAAAAGTTCAGAATCAATGAAAAAAATATTTTGGTTTGTTTGTATGAAAACAAATTTTATGCCCTTGAAAACGATTGTCCTCACCAAGGTGAACCTTTAGATAAGGGAGTCGTTAAAGATTTTTGTGTTAGTTGTCCTGCGCATAACTGGTCTTTTGATTTAAGAACGGGGGATTCACCTGTTATTCCAGATGCATTTATTTATACCTTTGATGTTAGTATTGATGAGGATGGTTTTGTTTGGGTGAGTCATAAGAAAAACTTATAAAATTTAAGATGTATAAAATCAGACTTAAAACACTGCACGATACAGCTGTATTTGCCAACCATCTGGCGCAAGAAATAGCAGGTGGCCAGGTGTTCTTTTTAAACGGAGATTTGGGCGTAGGAAAAACTGCTTTGGTTAAGGCTATTGGGCAATCCTTAGGAATAGATGCCAGCTTAATCCAAAGTCCAACATTTACCTATTTTAACCTTTTTGAAGATATAAAAAACGGTCCAGCATTGTTTCATGCAGATTTATATCGCTTGGAACATTATGATAGTTTACATAATATTGGTTTTTGGGACTATTGCGAAAACCCTGAATATGTTGCGTTTATTGAATGGGCCAATAAGTTCGAACAATTAAGTCATCTTGAGCGCTTTGATATTTTTTTCCAGTTTGCCAGTACAAGTAGTGAAAGAATCATTATTTTTGATGCTTTTGGTTTAAAGTATAAGAAAATACATGAAAAAATAAAAAATGCCTTGTCTGATCACGGGCTTGATATACTATGAGATATAAATGGCAGTTGAGTTAATCGGATTAGCATACAATCGCAATCTAACCAATGATTTCTGGTCAAGTTTAAAAGTAGCGGACTTATACAGTTTGATTTTGGAAGATGTGTATAGAAAACGCATAGACTATAGGTCTATGCGATATCATACAGGCCAGATGCAGTTGCTAAAAGAGATTGAAGAGTTGGTTTTTCAGAATGCAGAAGAGAGTACAGTTTATCAACTGATTGCCAATAGGTTTTTAAAAGGCGTGGAAAGCTCTCCTTTTTCTCTTGGTTATATGGAGTTTGATTATCAAGTTATCAAATACTTTGCTTCTTTGGCAACGGCAGATAATTTTATTCGCTCAGAAAAGCTTTTTAAAGCAATTTTACAGCTTAATGGTCAGGTAAGTTTAACGGAGCAATGGACATTTTTTGATCTAGATGACTATAAAATTTTGTATGATTCTCTAGAGGCATTTCATTTTCAAGATATGAATAAACTCAGTGGTGCATTGAATGAAACAAAAGATGATGCTGTAAACGATGTTTCAAAGTGGTTAACCCATTACAATGAGTTTTTTCACTATACTTACAATAATCAATTAAGTCCTTTTTTTTACAATAATACTTCTGCAATTAAAGACTGGGGAGACCTGTTATCTAGACACAATGACAGAAACAAAACAATTGTAAAAAATACGTTTAAATTTGGTGCGCAGCTTCCAATGCAAGACCCATGTTTAGATATGCTTAAGCTGTTAAAACCAAAAGAAAAGAAAACCAATCTTAAATTACAAGAAAAGATGAAGGTTTATAAAGAAACTGAATACCTTGTTGAAGGCTTGGACGACTATGATCCTCTTGTTCAACAGAAGTCAGCTGAAAGTCTCTGTGATTTTATATATGATGAAGAGTACAATGATAAGTTAATACAAAAGTTTGATGAAGTTGATCTTCCAATCAAAAAAGAATTGATTCGGGTTTTGGGAAAAGTGATGAATCCCAAAGTTGAAGGTTTTATGTTAAAAATTTTAGATTCAGATGAGAGTATTGATATCCAAGTTTTGTCAGCCAATGAATTGGTGAAAGGCGACAGTCATCACATAGCAAAAAAACTGAGTGATAAAATACTCAGTGGGGAAAGGCATTTTGCAATTTTGTTAAGTAAGTTGTTGAAAACCAACAAGTATGTAGCAATAGAAAAACATTTATGTGACGTTTCTTCGTGGAAACAAGAGACAGCCTATGAAGAGTTGGCCTATGTGCTTGGCTCTTGTAAAGATGTGAAAGCTAAGTCAGCATTGGCTGAGTTAAGTCAGAGTAGAGAAGATGTCAGAACCGTAAGAAATACTTTGTATGCCTTAAAAAGAATTGATCCTGATGATGATATCTCAAAGTTATATCCTAAAATAAAAGTCAACGATCCAATGCTTGATGAAACAATGGAGATTTTAAGCCATTGAGAAAAGCTTTATTCGGTGTAGTCACCAATAAATTCTAAATTGAGCAGTTGATTCCCGTAGCAAAACGCGATAGAGGGGGGTACATGTCTAAATTGGATAAAAAACGTGTGGTGGTGGCCATGAGTGGAGGGGTGGATAGCTCTGTAGCCGCTTTATTGCTTAAACAACAAGGCTATGAAGTGATAGGTATTTCTATGAAACTGTGGTCTTATGATGTTGAAGCTAAGTATGGTTGCTGTACACCAGAAGATCTGTATGATGCCAGAAAAGTCGCTGTTCAGTTGAATATCCCCTATTATGTTTTTAATATGCAAGACGACTTTAAAAAAGAGGTCATTGATAACTTTGTGTCAACCTATGCACAAGGGCAAACGCCAAACCCATGTGTACGTTGTAACAATGATATAAAATTTGCGGCATTATTGGATAAGACCAAAGAACTGGGCGGAGAGTTTTTGGCTACTGGGCACTATGCTCGAATTAAACAGCATGATGATGGTTATTATCAACTGTTTGCTGGAGTTGATAAAAATAAAGACCAATCCTATTTTTTGTTTGGTTTAAGTCAAGAAGAGCTTGCGCATGTCATGTTTCCTCTTGGAGAAATGACCAAGCCAGAGGCCAGACGCTTAGCTAAAGAAAATGGTTTGGATATTTTTGAAAAAAAAGACAGTCAAGAGATATGCTTTGTTCAGTCGTCTTATGTAGACTTTGTTGAAAAAAACATAACTGATGAACAAAGAGTTCCTGGTAAAATTATCAATGCTCAAGGAGAAGTTTTAGGTTTTCATACAGGTATTCATCAGTTTACCATTGGTCAAAGAAAAGGCCTTGGAGTGCAAAGCTTTGAACCCTTATACGTGATTGAAATCTCAAACAACGGTGATGTATTGGTGGGGCCAAAATCAATGCTTCTCCAAAAGAATGTTCATGTTGGCGATTTAAGTTGGATTCACAAAAGTTTACAAGCTGAAGATAAAATCAAGATTAAAATAAGAAGTCGTTTTGAACCTGCAACAGCAATTGTTAAAGGCTATGATGAGACAATGTCCATGATGACAGTTGAGTTTGATGAAATGCAGGAGTCAATTACACCTGGACAAGCGGCAGTGTTTTACAAAGGCGAAGAAATTGTTGGTGGTGGATGGATTAAGCCTTAAGGTCTTTCCAAGAGAGATTGAATTTTGCTAAATATTTTTTAAGTCGATCAGCATCGTTGATGGACGCTTTTTTTGTTCTAGATACATTGAACAATTTTCTTCCAGCTTCTGATATAGACTGAGATTGCCTGCAAATAGAAATAACATGGCTAAGCTGTGTTTTATCAAAATTGTCCATTTGATTTATATATTGTTGTGAAAGAACTGAGCTTAAGGTCTGGTTTTTTGTAGGGTCTGTACCCCAGCTTTGCGTGAGACGTGAGATTTCTTGATTGACGGTTTCAATATGAATTCTTCCGTTATTGGCCAGCGTTCCCATGCGCGTAATAGCAGCATTTAAGTCACGAAAGTTGTTGTTCCATGTGGCTTTTTCCGAAGTGGAAAAGCTTAAAAACTTCTCTTTTGCTTCGCGGGTAAATTGAATTTTGTAACCATGACGTTTTGAGAATTTATCAATTTCATGAACAATGTTAGGTTCTATATCTTCCGGCCTTTGTGATAAGCTAGGTAGGCAGAAAGTCCATAGGTTTATTCTAGCCAATAAATCTTCACGGAAATAGCCATTGTGTACTGCCGTTAACAAATCTTTATTTGTTCCCGCAATGAGTTGAAAGTCACTTTTATATTCTTTATCAGAACCTACCGGAAGAAAAGTGTGATCTTCTATTGCTCTGAGCAACATGGCTTGTTCATCTAATCCTAACTCACCAATTTCATCTAAAAATAAAATTCCTTTGTCAGCGGACTGTAGGAGTCCTGAGCGAGATTGAATTGCACCAGTATAGGCTCCTTTGATATGCCCAAATAAAGTAGACATGGATGAATCGCCTTTCAATGTCGCACAGTTGACCTCAATAAAATTTCCTGAAAGCTGATGCTTTTTTTGTTTAAGTTGAAAAATTCTCTTAGCCAGTTCAGATTTTCCTGAGCCAGTTGGACCCATCAATAATATGGGATCTTTTGAGCGAATAGCAACGGTTTCAATTTGTTCAATCAAAGTATTAAACTTTTTATTTTGCGTTTCTATGCCGCCTTTAAGAAAAGAAATGCTGTTGGCGTGTTCTAAAAGATGTCTAGAAAGAATAGAATCGTATTTAGATAGATCTAGGTCAATGATGTGGTAGTGGCCAGGGTTAGAGCCACTTTTTTTTTGTTTGGGTGGAGAAGTCTGTAAAAGCTTGCCTGGAAAATGATGGCTTTCTGTAAGTAGAAACATGCAAATTTGGGTGACATGGGTGCCGGTAGTAATATGCAAATAGTAATTGTTGGTTTCAGGTTTAAATGTAAAGCTTGAACAGAAGTCATGCAGGCTAGCATAAGCCTCTTGGAAGTCCCATGGGTCATTAAAAGTAATCGGGTGGGTGATAATTTTAGTTTCAGGGCTAATGAGCTTTAGGTCACTGACAAGGGTATCTTTAAGAGCGGTGTAGTTTGTTTGATAAAGCAGGTGTATTTCGTGCACAAGAAAATCTTCATGTTGACCAATAGAAATGGTAGGACGCCATTTGTCCCAACGATTTTCTGTTTTACCTTGGTCTAAAGTTGGTCCAATTAAACCCACAACAACATTAGATTTCATTTTATAAATATATATAAAAACTATAAATTTATATAGTAAAATGTTTAAATTATAGCGGCTAGATTTAGTGCTTTTTAAGTTTAATATAATAAAAACAGCATCTTATTTGTTTTTTTTGATTTTGGCATAGCCATTGCTTTGTAATAAAATAATTTATAAAGTTCAAAATAGGAGAACATGAATGTCACGAGAAAATACATACGAAGTTATTGAAACTGAACAAGGAGCTTTGGTCAAAGCATGGACGAAAGGCGTTGAATTTGATGAAAGGTCTCGCTTGCAAGTAAATCATATTGCTAACATGCCTTTTATTTATAAATGGGTTGCGATTATGCCAGATGTACATTTAGGAAAAGGAGCCACCATAGGTAGTGTCATACCGACCACAAGTGCAATTATACCTGCAGCTGTCGGTGTTGATATAGGTTGCGGAATGATGGCACAAAAAACCAGCTTAACTGCAAATGACTTGCCGTATAGTTTGGCAGAACTGCGTTCAAATATTGAAGCGGCCATCCCACATGGTTACTCTAGTAAAAGAGACAAAGGGGCTTGGCATACTATTCCAACACTCGTTGAAGCAAAGTGGGCTCATTTGAAAACAAAGTTTGATGCTTTGTTAGAAAAGCATCCAATTCTTAAACAGACCAACAATGTTGCTCATTTGGGAACATTGGGGACAGGCAATCATTTTGTTGAAGTCTGTTTGGATGACAATGATGCCGTGTGGGTTATGTTGCACAGTGGTTCTAGAGGCGTGGGTAATAGAATTGGCCGATACTTTATTGAATTGGCACGAGAAGATATGCGTCAATGGCACATCAACCTGCCTGACCTTGATTTAGCTTATTTCCCAGAGGGGACAGATCATTTTGCAGATTATATTGAAGCAGTTGAGTGGGCTCAAACTTATGCAAGGTTCAATAGAGAGGTCATGATGCAACATGCGCTAGAAGCATTAAAAAATTCTGGTGGAATTCCAGAGTTTAAGTTGGAGGAAACGGCTGTGAACTGTCATCACAACTATGTCAACAAGGAAAACCACTATGGAGAAAATATCTGGGTAACTCGTAAAGGTGCAGTAAGAGCCCGTAAAGGAGACTTAGGGATTATTCCTGGAAGTATGGGAGCAAGATCATATATTGTAAGAGGACTTGGTAATGAAGAAAGTTTTCATAGCTGCAGTCATGGGGCTGGAAGAGTAATGTCACGTACAGCAGCAAAGAAACGGTTTACTCAAAAAGATCATGAAATAGCAACACAAGGAGTAGAGTGTCGTAAGGATCAAGGTGTCATTGATGAAACACCAGCAGCATACAAATCTATTGATGCAGTGATGCAAGCACAAAAAGATCTTGTTGAAGTGGTCTATACTTTAAAACAAGTTGTCTGTGTGAAAGGTTAATGATGATTGAGTTAGATGGTGCTATTGGTGAAGGTGGAGGGCAGATTTTAAGATCTGCTCTTTCTTTGTCAGTGATTACGCAAAAAGCATTTAAAATTAAAAATATAAGATCAAAGAGGTCAAAGCCCGGTTTATTAAGGCAGCACTTAACAGCTGTGCATGCGGCTAAAGCAATATCCAATGCCGAAAGCAGCGGTGATCATATCAGTTCAAAAGTGTTAGAATTTTATCCAAATGATATTCAGTCTGGTGAGTATTGCTTTAAGATTGGCACTGCTGGGAGCACATCTTTAGTCTTTCAAACTATTTTATATCCTCTTCTTTATACAAACTCTCAAAGTCAAATAAGAGTTGAGGGGGGGACACACAATGCTAAGGCACCAACATTTGATTATATCAATGAAATTTTTTTGTCTTATCTAAAGGCTCTAGGAGTAAAGGTCAGTGGACATTTGGAGAACTACGGTTTTTATCCGGCTGGAGGAGGTGTTTGTAAATTTTTGATTGAACCTTTTTCCTATTGGAAACAGAAACAATTTTTTTTGCGTGGCAAGACCAAAAAAATTAAAATTGTAGTATTGTTGGCAAACCTTCCAATAGGAATTGCTCAAAGAGAAATAGATTTTCTAAGCAACAACTTAATAGACTATAAGGTTGATTCAGAAATAGTAAAGCTTAACAATATTTCTGGAGCAGCCAATGTGATTCAAGTGATGATTGAAAATGAATATGGTCATGAAATGTTTGTAGGTTTTGGAGAAAAAAGGAAACGTGCTGAACAAGTGGCACAAGAGCTTTTAGCTGAAATAAAAAGCTATTTAGAAAGTGATGTTTTAATAGGGCCATATATGGCGGACCAGTTGCTTATTCCGATGGCATTGTCTGGTTCTGGCAGTTTTTTAACAACGGAACTCAGTCAGCATACAATGACCAACATTGATATTATAAAAAAATTTTTACCGGTGGATATTCAAACGTATAAACAAGAAAATCATTATAAAATAACTATTGAGGAAAAAAGCTATGGAAAAAAAGATGATTGATGATTTGTTTAAGGAGATATCTTTAGAAAAAGAAGATGCTTTATCAAATTTAGATGAACTTATAATATTACAACAAAAAGCATACAAGTTATTGCGATTTTTAGATAAGGCTATGAATGAAGGTTTTATTAGTCCTAAAGGAGCGCATAACTTTATGAGTATGAATAAAGCTGCAGAGTCATGGATTAAGCAACATATTAAAAACTTTCCACAAGATGCACGACCAGATATAGGCAACCAGCAAGAGTTAGGTGTGTTTTGTAATCTTTTTGCTACATTTTTAGATATTTCATTTGATATAGATAAAAATCCAGGAAAAAAATTATACAGTGAAGGCGCGCATTGTTTTTGTTCTATGTGCTCTTACTTGGTCAATGTTTCACATTTAAAAACAAAGAAAATTTCCAAAGCCGAAAAGAATAGAGCTAAAAAAATAAAACATCATACTCTTATTCAGCTTTGTTTAAATAATAACTTAGATATTGCCGATGAAACAATTAGTCAAATAGTTGAATCTAAAGATTGTAGTGAAGATCTAGCGATTTTAGCATATGTGGGACAGTTGATTGATCGTGCAAAAGGAATATCCAACGGCCCAGCAGTGCTATGTTTGTATAGAGAGTTTGCTTGGAAAAACTCTGGACCAAAGAAAAATTTTACGTTTAATGCCAGCTTGGTTCATAAAGCCACAAATGACCTTTTGATTCAGGTAAGATCTAGACAAAAGAAAGTTGTTTAATGTCTACGATATTAAAAAAAGATAAACGACCAATAACACATTCTGAAAAGTTGATCTTAGAAAATGAAATAAAAGTTTATGGCTTATTATCTATCTTGGTACAAGCAGTTTTTTATGTGCTGCTTTTATGTGGGCTGAGTGTTTTATTTGGTTTTGGGTTTATGGCTTTGATTAAAATGGTTTCTGAAACACTTACAGATTTTCTTGGAAACAAATTGATTTATTTTTTTATGTTTTTTGGAATGTTTATTGCGGTATATATTGTTAAAGAAAATCTAAAACATTCTAAAAGGATTAAGCAAAGGATTTTAAATGATCTTAGTTCTGGAGAAGTAGAAGATAATGTTTATGAAGTTTTAAGATTTTTCAGGATAAAAGTGAAAGATATAAGCAACGGTTTATTTTATGGAATAGAAGTAGCGTCAAATAAAGTGCTGTTTATTGAACATGGTTTCTTATCTTATCTAGGTGAGAAAGAAATGAATATCAAAAATAAGTTGATTGTGAGTAAGTCAATTGAATCAGATTTGATTGTCAGTATAAAATCATTGGGAAAAAATATTGAGGCAGATATTGAAGTGAGCATTGATAATATCCACGATTATTGGTTTTTAGAGTGTTATGAAAATGGCGATATTTATAATGAAAGCTACGATCAATTAAAGCAAGAGTTGTTTAGCTCATGTAAATTATGCAAAGAGCAATAAATCTAATTGTTAAAGTATGTTTTAAGGACTTTCAAAGTTAACAATAATTGGCGCATTTTGGCCTTGAGTAACTTTTACTTTTTTAGTGATGGGTTTAAAGTCCTGATGCTCAAAAACAAAAGTGTAGGTTCCAACATTAAGAGAGTAATTTAAAATAGGTGTTGTCCCAATTTTTTTACCATTAAGTTTAACATTGGCCCAAGGAATAGCACTAAGGTTTATGATACCTTTAGCGACTGCAACTCTTTTTAAAGCAATATCCAATTCAAATAAAGAGTTACTTGGTGTTATTTCTCGGGTAACAGAAACATAGCCTGGAGCAGAAAATTTAAACGTATAACTTGTGCTGGGTTCTAGGTTCTCAATAGTTTTACCAACTTCTTTACCATCTAAGTAAATTTTTGCAGATTCAGGAGAGATATTTATTTTTACTGTTGAAGGTGTTGGCTCAAGCTTTAAAAATACTTCTTCAATATTTTTTTGTGGAATAATGGTTTGGCCCTGAGGTTTAAAACCTTCTTTTTCAAGTATAATATTATATTCAGTTCCTTGAGTCAGTTTATAAACCGTGGTTGGTGTAACTTGGTTGATGAACTCACCATTGATATTAATTTTTGCTCCTTGGGGGACACTATCAATGAATAAGGAAGTTGAGGGTAAGACTTTTTCCTCAAGCTCAAATTTTAAATTTCTTTGGCCTGATTTTATAAGAACCTGATCAACAATATCGTTATAACCATCTAGACTAACCTTAAACTCATATACTTTGTTGGCTTCAAACGGGAGGCTTAATGGAGTAAAGCCTTTTTCTTCATTATCTATAATTATGTTTGCGCCTTCTGGGACACTGCTAATAGCTATATTCTCAGTTGCCACAGAAACTTTATCCTTGGTCTGTTTGTTTCCAAAATTGCCAAAAACGCTGAATATTAAAAAAGTAAAGGTGAGTGCAATAAGAATGGCTGAGGCTTTTTGTTTTAAGTTGAGTTGTTTGAAACCTAAAACAAAGTTTTTTGCTTTGTGAAAAAAGCCAACAGATTTTTGTACAATATTACTTTTTGTTAAATTTTTGACGATAGATTGAGTGTTACTCAGTGAAGATAAGGTAGAGTCATGATCACTCTGAGCAGCTTTTTCTGCTTGTTCAATATGTCTTATGTTTAAAGTATCCAACGCCCGTTTAAGATTTTCTTGTTCAACTTTAATTTCTGCTTGAAATAGGTTTTGCAGGTAAGCGCCTAAATCTTTGGTTGAGAAGTTTGCATAGTTGTTAAAAAATATTTTTGATAATTCAACTTGCATATTTTGGGCAGATTCAAATCTATCTTGTGGATCTTGAGCTAAACTTTTTAATATGATTTTTTCAAGTTCTTCACTTACATCTGGATTGTACTGAATAACAGAAGGTATTTTACAATTTTTGATTGCTTCTAAAGTCTTAAAATCAGAATCTTCATGAAACAATCGTTGACCAGTAATCATTTCATAGAGAATAATGCCAGTAGAAAAGAGGTCTGTTTTTTGGTCAAGTTCAAGTCCAGCAGCTTGTTCAGGAGACATATAGCCAAACTTGCCCTTAAGAACACCGGCTTGGGTTCGGTGAATTTTTGACTCCGTTTTGGCAATCCCAAAATCTACGATTTTAACTTCACCATCAAATGAAAGCATGATGTTTTGTGGAGATATATCTCTATGAATTAGATTTAAAGGGGTGCCGCTGAAGGTGTCTTTTTTACTGTGTGCATAGTCTAAGCCTTTAAGAATCTCAATACTGATGAACAAAGCCATAGGAATGTTGATTGGACTTTGCGCTTGTTGGGCCTTTTTAAGTATAGCCCTTAAATCCTTACCATTGATGTATTCCATGGCAATAAAATAATTGCCTTCAAGTTTTCCAAGGTCACTGACTTGACAAATGTTAGCATGGCTTAACTCAACAGCTATTTTGGCTTCATCAATAAACATTTCAACAAACTCTTCATCTTGAGAAAGATGAGGGAGAATACGTTTAATAACCAAAAATCTTTTAAAACCATGAACCCCAAAGGTTTTGGCTTTAAAAACTTCTGCCATCCCACCGACTGCAATTCTGTCGAGGAGAATGTATTTACCATATGCTTTACTTTTAAAACTCACTTCATGACTCAAAAACTATTATAAAAAATGGGTACACTTGATTATACCGCTTTAAACTAAGCAATGCTAATACCTTATTTTTATGTTAACGTCGATATTTCATATAGGGCTAAGGGCGAATATTTGTTTTTTAAAGGGCTCAACCACAAAAACATAACAAGCTTGATTATTAAACTATTATTTAATATGAGGGGCAAAGTGAGCCAAGAAGAAGATTCCGTTCAAGATTTTTTAAGCACAAGTTGTGATTCTGCAAGCTGTGTCACAGTGGGCAACTTTGATGGAGTTCATGTGGGTCACATGCAGTTGATTGATAAATTACATGAAATAGCTGATCAAAACAAGCTTAGATCAATTGCATTAACTTTTTCTCCGCACCCCGGGGAGTTTTTTTCAAAAAAGAGTCTTAAATTGCTTATGCCATTAAAAACAAGAGTCTACAGGTTGAAAAAAGCAGGTGTTGACCAAGTTAAGGTGATTGAATTTTCCAAATCTTTTTCAAAGCTAAGTTATATAGAATTTTTGGATCATTTGATTGAACATTATCAATTAAAGCAACTCATTATTGGCAAGAATACACATATAGGTAAGGCTAGGCAGGGAAGTCCTGAAAAGATAAAAGACTACCTTGAAAAAAAACAAATTCAAGTAACTGTTCTTGAAATACATAAAGTTGAAGGGGACTATGTAAGCTCAAGTAAGATCCGAGAGTATGTAGCACAGGGTGCCATAGATAAAGCCAATCAACTATTGGGTTATGCCTATGTTCTTAGTGGACCAGTTGTAAAAGGCAGTGGTCAGGGCACAGGTTTAGGGTTTCCAACGGCAAACCTGAATTATCAAAAAGATTTATGTATACCTAAAAACGGCGTTTATAGAACTACAGTTGAACTTGATGGTAAGAAGTTACCAGCATTAACCAATATTGGACAGGCACCAACAATCAAAAATTCTAAAGAAACCACCATTGAATCATATATTCCTCAATATAAAGGAATGGCTTTGTATGGAAAAGTAATAAAACTCAATTTTTATGAAAGAATAAGAGCAGAAAAAAAATTTTCTTCTATAGAAGCATTACAAGAGCAAATAAAAAAAGATTTAGATAAATTAGACCATTTTATAAAATAAGCTAGATAAAGCATGGAGCAAACAAAAAGTTTTGAGAGTTACTGTTTTATGATGACGTGATTTATATTGCAATTTATAGTGGTGCTGTAACAGATTTAAACGAGATGTTCTGTCAAAGTTTATGATGAAACAATGTATCAATATTAATAATGCATGTAAACTCGTTCTCTATTGTAAGTAAAGTGTTGACATTATTGAACTTGTCAGTAGAATTTAAAGTATAACGCAAGTGATTTCTGTTAAAAACCATCAGATTAAGGATGTCTGTGAGTCAACGACTAGGTGAACTATTATTAAGAAAAAATGTTATCTCTGGACAACAGCTGCAAAAAGCATTGGATGTTCAAAGAAAATCTGGTGTAAAGTTGGGAACAGCTTTAACCAGCTTAGGTTTTGTTGATGAAGATCAAATTACAGATCTTTTATCCCAGCAATATGGGGTTAAGTCTATTGATTTAGATGGAATGGATATACCCAAAGATGTGTATTTATCAGTTTCTCAAGAGATTGCATTAAAATATTTATTGATTCCGGTAGAGAAAAAAGGGCCGTCATTGGTTGTTGCTATGGCTGACCCGTCTAATATTTTAGCCTTGGATGAATTAAAGTTTTTAACCAGTTATAAAATAGAAGCAGTAGTTGCATCTGAGCAGTCTATTAAAAGTGCAATTCAAAAGCATTATAATAAAGAAGAAGATTTTGAAGATATTTTTCGCGATCTTGAAGGTGATATTGATGATATTGAAATCATAGAACAAGATGAAGATGATGAGCAAGCTGCTTTAGCAGAGGCTGAAGAAGCACCTATCGTTAAGTTTTGTAACATGATTTTAACAGATGCGGCAAAAAAAGGGGCTTCAGATATTCATATTGAGCCTTATGAAAAAAGTTTTCGTATTCGTTTTCGTGTGGATGGTGTTTTATTAGAAGTTATGAAACCGCCATTAAAGCTTAAAAACGCAATTGTTTCTCGTTTAAAAATTATGAGTAAGCTTGATATTGCTGAAAAACGCTTACCTCAGGATGGTCGTATCAAGCTGATCATGAAAAATAAAAAAGAAATGGACTATCGTGTTTCTGTTTTACCAACCTTGTTTGGTGAAAAAGTTGTATTGCGTCTTTTAGATAAATCAAATTTGCAATTGGATATGACAAAGTTGGGCTTTGAAACCAAAGCTTTGTCTGACTTTCAGAGTGCTATTCATAAACCGTTTGGAATGGTTTTGGTGACCGGTCCTACAGGTTCTGGTAAAACAACAACCTTGTATTCAGCTTTGTCGGAGCTGAATAAAACTACAGAAAATATTTCAACTGCGGAAGATCCTGTTGAATTTAATCTTGAAGGTATCAATCAGGTTCAAATGCATGATGATATAGGTTTAAATTTTGCATCAGCACTGAGGTCATTCTTACGTCAGGATCCGGATATTATCATGGTGGGGGAGATCAGGGACTTTGAGACAGCTGAGATATCAGTGAAAGCTGCTCTAACAGGACACCTTGTTTTGTCTACACTGCACACTAACGATGCTCCCTCAACTGTTAACCGTTTGTTAAACATGGGTATTGAGCCATTTTTAGTTGCGTCATCAGTTAACGCCATTTTAGCACAACGTTTAGCGCGTAGAATATGTAGTGCATGCTCTACTGAGAATCCTGATGAGGATAAAAAAGCCATGATTGATGCAGGCATTAAAGAAGAAGAATTAAGTGATTTTGTTCCCATGCGAGGAGCAGGTTGTGATGATTGTAATGGAACAGGTTATAGAGGGCGGGTTGCGATTTATGAAGTGATGCCCATTGGGGATGAGTTAAAAGAGTTTATTTTAAACGGTGCTGCAACTTCAGAAATAAAAAAAGAAGCCATGCGTTTAGGGATGAAGTCTATGCGACAATCAGCCTTAACCAAGTTTAAAGAAGGCGTTACCACTGTGGAAGAGGTCTTGCGAGTATCGGTGGCGGATTCTTCGTAAACTTTAAAGAGTGTTGGTAGGGCAATGTTGTATTGTTCTGTCATGGGAGTGAGAACGCAAAAACTTTGTTTTTGTTTTTGAGAGGGGTGTGAGCCTCTTTTTGAAAAGAGCGAAGCCGGGAGGAGACGAGATTTTATATCGACGTCGACCGCAAAGGGTGAGCAAACAAAAACGACGTTTTTTGTTTACGAGGGAAAAGCGTTTTTCCCTCCATAAAACAGAGAGCGAAGCGGAAGGAGCTTACGTTTGTTTGGATTACATGACTTATTGAAGGAAATGCTAAAAAGAGGGTCTAGTGATTTGCATGTGACTTCGGGTTGCCCTCCAAAAATTAGAACAGATGGACATGTCACCAATCTTGGTAAAGTTTCTTTAACACCGCAAGATACCAAAAGAATTTGTTATTCAGTGCTTACCGATGCCCAGAAACATCAATTTGAAGAAAACAATGAGCTGGATTTGTCTTTTGGAGTAAAGGGTTTAGCTCGTTTCAGGGCAAATATTTATGTACAAAAAGGTGCTGTAGCGGGCGCATTTAGAAAAATACCTTTTGAAATTTTACCGCTTGAGGCACTTGGGTTACCTAAAGCAGTTGTAGACTTAACTTTAAAACCAAGAGGTTTGATTTTAGTAACAGGTCCTACCGGTTCAGGAAAATCAACAACTTTAGCATCAATGATTGATAAAATTAATACTGATAGAAAAGAGCATATTTTAACCATTGAAGATCCCATTGAGTTTATCCATAATCATAAAAGTTGTGTAGTTAACCAACGTGAAATTCACTCAGACACCTTGAGTTTTAAAAATGCATTAAAATCAGTTTTAAGACAAGACCCTGATGTTGTATTGGTTGGGGAGTTAAGAGACTTAGAAACCATAGAAGCAGCACTTACAATTGCTGAAACAGGTCACGTTGTTTTTGCAACCTTACATACCAACTCAGCAGCTCAAACAATCAATAGAATTATTGATGTTTTTCCAGCGCATCAACAACAACAAATCAGGGCTCAATTATCATTTGTATTGGAAGGGGTCATTTCTCAAATATTGGTCCCCAAAGCATCAGGGACAGGGAGAGTTTTAGCTGCAGAAGTTTTAATTCCAACGCCGGCGGTGAGAAATTTAATCAGAGAAGATAAAGTACACCAGATTTATTCTCAAATGCAGGTGGGGCAAGCAAAATTTGGTATGCAAACCTTAAATCAAGCCTTAGCGAATTATGCGATCAAGCGTGTAATCACCATGAATGAAGCTTTACGGCGCTCATCTGATCCAGATGAGCTACAAAAAGTCATTGAAGAGGCTATAGGGAATAAAGACTCTAATAATTTCATGTCTAAAAATAAAGGTAAAGATGTTTTGGGTCGAGAGCTTAAAGATATCGTTGATACCATAAAAAAAGGTTAATATGAAAAAGGTAGTACAATAAATTATGGCAGTTTACGTTTGGGAAGGCTTAACGCAGCAAGGTGCAGTTAAAAAAGGTACACGCAAAGCAAAAAATCAGCGTGAAGTTGTACAATGGTTAAACCGACAAAGAATTAGACCCAAAAAAATAACCCAGCAAAAGAAAGATTTTGCTAAAGCACTCAATAGTTTTTTTAGTCCAAGTGTAAAGCTAAAAGACGTTACAATTTTTTGCCGTCAATTTGCAACAATGATTGATGCCGGCTTACCGCTTGTTCAAGGCTTGGATATCTTGGCCAGTCAGCAAGAAAACATTACCTTTAAAAGAATACTAACAGAAATTAAACAAGAGGTTGAAGGTGGTTCAACCTTTGCTGAAGCCTTGGCTAAACATCCTGCTGCTTTTGATGATCTTTTTGTAAACCTTGTAGCCGCAGGTGAAGTTGGGGGTATACTGGATACTATATTTAACAGATTATCCGTTTATATGGAGAAAGCAGTTGGCTTAAGAAAAAAAATAAAAGGGGCTATGTTTTATCCAGTGGGTGTTTTATGTGTAGCGGCAGTCGTTGTTGCAGTATTACTTACTAAGGTTATTCCCGTATTTGAAAATATGTTTAAAGATTTTGGTAACGCAGAGTTGCCGGCGCCCACGCAAGTTGTTATCAATATTTCACATGGGTTTCAGAATAACTTTTTGTTTATTATGGTTGGAATAGGTGTATTCATTTATCTTTGGAAACTGTTTTACAGATCAGAAAAAGGAAGAGCTATTTTTGATCGTTACATTCTTAAGATGCCAGTTATTGGTGATTTGATTAGAAAGGTTGCTGTTGCGCGTTTTACCAGAACAATGGCAACCATGCTTTCTAGCGGTGTGCCTATTGTGGATGCATTGGAGATCGTTAGAAAAACAGCAGGAAACAAAACCATTGAAGATGCTATCAGCAGAGTTAAAGAATCTATTAGTGAAGGTAATACAATGACTGAACCCTTATCCAAAGCGGGCGTTTTTCCATCCATGGTATGTCAAATGATTGGCGTAGGTGAAGCAACGGGTGCAATGGATACAATGTTGAATAAAATCGCTGATTTTTATGAAGAAGAGGTCGATGCGTCTGTTGAAGCGCTTACATCTTTAATGGAACCCATTATGATGGTTTTTTTAGGCGGAATTATTGGAGGTTTAGTTATAGCCATGTATATGCCAGTGTTTGAAATGGCTGGTAATATTGCCTAAATCACAATGATGACTTAAATAGACTGATTGTGAACAATCAAATTCAAAATAACTTTGAGGATAGTTTAAAAAAAATAAAAGTATTTTGCTTTGCAAGGGTTATTATTGCTTTTACCTTATGCTTTTTTACTTTTGTTTTTGAACCTATGTCAGATGATTTTGTTTGGAGTGATGAATTTACGTTTACGGTTGTGATGACTGGAGCAAATCTTTTTTTTGCAATCGGATATTTTTTAGTGTTGAGAATATTTTATGAGTTTAATGAGTATTTATTTATTTTTATTCAGTTAACAACGGATGCTATTTTTACAACTTTATTTGTTTATTTGTCTGGAATAGAATTGATCTATTTTCTTAATATTATTAATGCTTCCTTTTTGTTGTTTAGGTTGGGAGCTTTTTTTTCTGCAAGTTTAAGCTCTATCTTTTATAGCTTGTTGGTGTATGCCTTGATAACAAAACAAATCTATCCAATTCTTCCTAAAGTTTGGCAAGCTTTGATGTGGAACAAAACATTTGCCATACAATCGGTTCTAATTCAGGTCGCTTTATTTTTTGGAGTTGCATGGTTTTTTACAAAAATCGCATACCGATTTGACTCTGAAGAAAAAAGACTAAAACAAAACAATTTAGATTTACAAAAAAAAGCAAAACGAGCTCAACAATTGGCTAGCATAGGTGAGATGACTGCTCGTATCGCCCATGAGATTAGAAATCCGCTTACTTCAATTTTTGGTACCATGCAGTTATTACAAAAGGAGCATAAAAATCATCCACAATATAAAAAACTTATAGATATAACTTTAAAAGAAACAGATCGGTTAAACTTTTTACTAGAAGAATTACTTGATTTTGCAAAACCTAGGTCGCAAGTAAAAGTGAAGTTTTCTCTTACGGAGCTTTTAGAAAATATTTTAAAATTATTAAAAAAAGAAAAGAAAGGGGTTTTTTTACGTTCTAATATTGAACAAAATGTTTTTATAGTTGGGAATGAGCAGCAATTGAGTCAAGTTATATGGAATTTAATTAGAAATGCTCAGGAAGCTACAGGTAGTAAAGGTGTTATAGAAATAAACTTACAAAAAGAGCGTGACAATGTGATTTTAAGTATTGAAGATGATGGCCCAGGTTTAAGTGATGATATAAAAGTTAAAATGTTTGATCCATTTTTTACTACAAAAACAAAAGGTTCAGGGCTGGGTTTAGCTATTGTTGAACGATTTATTTCTGATCATCAAGGATATATTGTGGTAGAGTCAGAGAAGGAAAGTGGGACACAGTTTAAAATATATTTACCTCTGGGAGTAGAAAACTAAATTTAATTTTATAGTGTTTCTATTGTAGAAAGTTTTGATGTCATTAAAAAGAAAAATTGTAGTTATTGATGATGAAAAAAGTATCAGAGACTTTTTAGAAATTATGTTGGCTCAAGAAGGTTTTGATGTTGTAACGATTGATCCGGAACCAAATGCTCTAGAAAAATTACAAACAGAGCAGTTTGATTTACTGATTACAGATTTATCCATGCCACACTATACAGGTATTGATGTTTTAAACTTTGTTCAAAAATACCACCCTAAAAAACCCGTCATTATCATTACAGCTTATGGTTCACCTGAGTCCGCGGTGGAAGCAATGAAAATAGGTGCCTTTGACTATGTCTTAAAGCCATTCAATGTTGATGAAATGCGTTTAAAAATTAGAAATGCACTAGATCAAAGTCATCTCCTAGATGAAGTTAAACAACTAAAAAATCAAGTTGAAGCCACTAGCTTTATGGATGAGTCTTCAGTAGGACGTAATGAGCAAATGCAAAAAGTTTTTGCTAGCATTAAGCAGATTGCACCTACACACACCAATGTTCTGATTTTTGGTGAAAGTGGAACTGGAAAAGAACTTTGTGCAAGAGCGGTTCATAGATATTCTGATCGCGCTGATCAAGCTTTTATTACAGTCAACTGTGGAGCGATTCCAGAAAACTTAATTGAAAGTGAGTTGTTTGGTCATAAAAAAGGTGCTTTCACCGGAGCGGATAAAGATAAAAAAGGTTTATTTGAATTGGCTAATCATGGAACATTGTTTTTAGATGAGGTGGGAGAGTTACCATTGATGACGCAGGTTAAGTTACTGCGTGTTTTACAAGAAAGACAAATTAGGCCCATTGGTTCAGAAAATATTCAAGATGTAGATGTAAGAATTGTTGCGGCTACCAATGTTGATCTGAAAAAAGCAGTTAAAGAGGGTGAGTTTAGAGAAGATTTGTACTATCGTCTGGATGTGATTTCTTTTGAACTGCCGCCTCTGCGTGAAAGAAAAGATGATATTCCTAAATTACTAGAACATTTTTTAAAGAAACATTGCGAGCTGAATAACAAAAAAGAAAAACGCTTTTCTAATGCCGCTATACAGGCTTTGTTAGATTATGACTATCCGGGAAATATTCGTGAATTACAAAATATAGTTATGCGTTTGGTTGCTATTTATCAAGAAGAGGAGATTGATTTTCATCACTTGCCCGATATAGTTAAGAAGGGAGCCACTAGCAAAAGCCGTCACAATCCTAAAATCGTTGATATTCCAGAACAAGGAGTGTCTTTGGATGAAATAATGGATGGTTATGAAAAACAGTGGTTGGAGCAAGCTTTAGCAAAAACCAAAGGTGTAAAAAAGCATGCAGCAAAATTATTGAATATTAGTTTTAGATCAATGAGATATAGGTTGAAAAAACATAAGTTGGATGACGAGGATTGATAATATTTATAATACATGGACGCTTTTTAAATCGAACCTAAAACGTGACAAAAACTGTCACAAACGACATTTTTTGGCAGACAAAAAGTGTCACTTTCAAAATAAAACCAAGCATAAATCTTTATAAGTTATTGAAAATAAATGTTTTTTGTTTTTGGCATGGCGCTTGCTTACTACTATACTGTCCTAGCTTTTAAGAGGTTTAAAAGCGTTAAAATCCGGTAAAGTAAATGCTTTACCAAACATTTAAGGAGAATAAATGTTAAAAAAATTTAAAAATGAAAAAGGCTTTACGCTTGTTGAGTTGATGATTGTGGTAGCAATTATCGGTATTTTGGCTGCTGTTGCAATTCCAGCATTCATGAAATACATTAAAAAATCAAAAACAGCTGAGTTTCCGCTGGTTATGAACAAAATTTACCAAGGTGAATTGGTTTATTTCATGACTCCTCAAGTAACTCAAGCAGGTGCTGTTCAAGATAACCAATTTTTAACTTGTACAACTCAACCAGCTCTTTCAGCTATTGGTTCTGTAAAAACAACTCCAGACTTTACTGCAAGCAACTGGCCAGAGTTGAACCTACAAGTTGAAGGTCCAGTATATGCTGCGTATAACGTAGTTGCTACCGGAACAAATGCAACTTCTGCTATGTCTATTACTGCTACTTATGACTTAGACGGCGACTCAAACGTTGCTTTCAAACAATTGGTAGCTTCAATTGATGCTAACGGTGAAGTTGCTCGCGGTGCAGACTTCTATGATGGTGGTGCAGATTAATCTTTTAATCTAAACCAATGCTTAAAAAGTGCGCTTTACAAAGCGCACTTTTTTTTTGCTATTTTTATTTGCACTTAGGTCGTAAAAATTGCACTTTTAAGATTTGCCTATAAAATCAAAACCAATGCTAAAAAGATTTTTGCATGCAGCTTTAATTTGTGTGTTGTTGTGTTTTATTTATGTAGAACATGGCCAACTCAGCTATTATCTTGAGGATCAACTACCCGTTGAAAAGTATATTTATTTACCTAAATCTGATTTAGTTAGACCGCTATTGTTAGGGCATGAGAATGTTGGTGCAGATTTGGTTTGGATACGTTCTTTGGGCTATTTTGCTGACCTTATGAATTTTAATCAGGGCAAACAAAGTTACCTTGAGGCTCTAATAAACTTTGCTACTGATTTGGATCCACGTTTTGAAAAAATTTATATTTGGGCAGGGGCAGTTACAATATATAACTCTGGTTTGATAACGGAAGAAAAAATTAGAGCCAGCAATAGAATTTTAGAAAAAGGCTGGCAATACATACAAAATGATATTGAAGGTTGGAAGCATCATCCAGACTATTGGATGATTCCGCAAATGATAGGTTTTAATTATGCGGTGGAATTAAGAGATAAAGAGAGAGGTGCTCCCTTTATTGAGTCATTGGCTAATATGCCCAATGTACCCGAACACTTTAAAACATGGTCCGCTAATTTGTACAGTAAAACAGGTGAAAGTGAGAAAAGTGTACGTTTAATGGAAACTTTATTTGCTATTGAAAGTTTAAAAACCCAATTGGGAACTGTAAGCGATCAAAGTTCAAAGCGTCAAATAGAAAATAAGTTGCGCTTCTATCATGCGCAAATAAAAGACAATCAAGAAGACCTAGATAAAAAACTAAACGATCTACGAGAGAAAATTGAGTTATATAAAGCTGACTGGCTTGATGGGTTGCCTTTTGTTGATTTTGATTTTTATTTGTTGCTTCGCAACTCAGATGAGAACGAAAAAATAATTTAAATTAAAGTGGAAAAATACAATGAGTGAAAAAATAATTGAGATTAATTCTGTTGGGAAAGCTTTTAAGACTGACTTTTGGAAAAAACCAATTGTAGCATTGAAAGATGTAAGTTTTTCAATAGAAAGAGGTTCACTGTTTGGTTTAATTGGTCCAAATGGTGCAGGTAAAACAACTTTAATAAAAATTCTACTTGATTTGGTAAGGCCTTCATTGGGTGACGTTAAGGTTTTTGGTCAAGATTGGAGAAAGTCAGAGATTAAATCTAGAATTGGCTACTTGCCTGAACAGACTTATTATTATGATTATCTTAAGCCAGAAGAAGTTTTACAGTTTTACGGCAAGTTATTTGGTTTAAGTACATCTACAATTAAACAAAAGAGTGTTGAATTACTCAAAATGGTAAATTTGTATACGCGACGAGATAGAAAGCTCTCTCATTTTTCAAAAGGAATGTTACAAAGAATTGGTATTGCACAAGCTTTGATTAATGATCCAGAGTTGGTGATCATGGATGAACCGATGAGTGGATTAGATCCTGTTGGTCGTAAAGAAGTAAGAGATATTATTTTAAACCTTAGAGATAAAGGTAAAACAGTTTTGATTGCTTCTCATATTTTAAGTGACGTAGAAGCTTTGTGTGACAAAGTTGCAATTGTAATCAATGGTCAATTAAGGGCATGTGGCCCTATATCAGATATGGTCAATGCCAATGTTAAAAGAATTGATATAACATTACAAGGTGACCACAAGAATTTGTTTAGTGATAAAGAGAAATACTCGGTTCGTAAAGTTGGGAAAGACACTATAGTATCATTATCAAAAGAGGACTATCTCAATATAGCTTTAAGTATAACTCAAGATAACAATATTAATGTTTTAGGTGTTCATAGGCACAAAGAAACACTTGAGGATATTTTTGTTGATCAAGTAAAGGATGACAGAGGATGATTGAGAGAATTTTAGCAATAACAACCAATACATTTAGAGAGGCTGTTAGACAAAAAGTTTTATATGCTTTAGTGCTGTTTTCGGGCTTTATAATTTTATTATCCTTATTTTTGGGTCAGCTTACCTTAGGGGCTGATGTTAAGATAATAAAAGACATGGGTTTAGCATCCATGATGTTTATTGGTGTGATGATATCAGTTTTTATTGGTGTAGGGTTGATTTTTAAAGAAGTGCAACGCAAAACAATTTATACATTATTGTCCAAGCCAGTTCAGCGTTTTGAGTTTATTTTAGGTAAGTTTTTTGGTTTAAGTGCAACAATAGCACTTGAATTGTTGTGCATGGCAGTATTGTTATTTACGGTTTTAAGTTTTTATAAAGAGCCGTTAGATATAAATTTGATTAAACCAATAATACTTATTTTTTGTGAACTCAGTATTATTGTTGCTATTGCCTTATTGTTTTCTTCATACAGCTCCTCATTCATGAGTATTATTTTTACTTTAGGGGTTTTGTTTTTTGGACATGCAACGGATGACTTTGTGATGATTGTCAGAAATCAAATCTATGCCCTAGCAACAGAAAATGGACAGACCACACTATCTCCTTGGATCAATTTTTCAGTAAACTTATTGGATGTTTTAGAGTCATTTAGTTTAGATATTTTTGCGATTAATGCAAAAATAGTTCATGGTGTGATGATACCCTGGAGCTATATAGTTCATGCAGTGTTTTACGCTATATGTATAATTGCTATTATACAGTCGCTAACAATATGGGTCTTTAACAAAAAAGATTTACAATAAAAATGTACCTTAAAAGTAATATAAAACAACTGGCATACAATATAGTTATATTCTGTTTCATTATTTTTTCTTATGTGACTTTTCGATCTTGGGTGGCATACGGCCGTGCGCATTCATACTTAGAACAAAAAAACCATGAAGAAGCGATAGCCGCATATGGTGAGGCCATTCGTTGGTATGCACCGTTGAATCCATGGAATGTTTGGGCAGTAAACGAAATGTACACTCTGGCTGAAAACTTTGAGAAACAAGGGTTAATAGGGCCAGCAAAAAATACATATGTTGAGTTGAGGTCCTCTTTATCCTCAGTGAGAGGGGCTTATTTTCCAATGTATTTTGTAGTAATAAAAAGTACAAAGCAGTACCTTGAAGTGCTGATAGATGAGTTAAAAATGCTTCCTTCGCAAAGTCTTAATTTTGAAACGCTAAAACAAAAATACTCTTTGAGTAAAAGGGGATATAAGCCAGCCTTATTGAGTATAGTTTTTATTGTATGGTTAATCAGTTTAACGTTATGGATTATGAGAGCTTTTGATAAAAATGGTAGAATGTATGCAAATAAAATTATCTATTCATGGGGCCTGTCTAATGTTATTTTTATGGGGTGGTGGTTGTGTATGCTGACATACTTGTGATGGAACAGCTGATTTATCTGGCTTTAGTCTTTTGTTTTGGTACATGTGTAGGAAGCTTCTGCGGAGTTTGCATGTATCGATTGCCAAAATCAATGAGCATCACTTTTTCTCGTTCTCATTGTATGTCTTGTGGACATTCGATTGCGTGGTATGACAATCTACCAATCTTGTCGTGTCTTTTTTTAAAAGCCCGTTGTCGTTATTGTTATGCCTATTATGGATATTTACATTTATTTTATGAGTTTTTGTTTGGTTTTATGGCAGTTATTATGTGGCTTTATTTTGATAGTTATATCTTAGCATTGTATGGTTTTGTTTTGTTTTCAATTGTTATGGTGATTACTGATATAGACTTCAGATATAAAATTATTCCTGATGAGGTGCTTATTTTTGGAATGATTCTGGCTTTTGCTATGTTAGCTTTAAGTTATGCCTTAAACTTAATCTGGCCAGTTAATTTTTATGAAGCATTGGCTGGTTCAATAGGTGGTTTTAGTTTTTTGTGGTTGGTTTCATTTTTATACAGTGTGATCAGAGGTAAAGAAGGTTTAGGTTTTGGAGATGTAAAAATGATGGGCTGGATTGGTTTGCATGTTGGCCTTTTAGGTGTTGCAAAAGTTTTATTTTTTTCTTCTTTATTAGGCGTTATGATGTGGGGCTTTGCAAGCATTGTATATAAATTAAAAAAAGATGATGCCATCGCTTTTGGACCATATTTAGGTTGGGCTTTTTTGACGATTTGGTTACTAATGTTTGCTTAATACACGTAAAAAGATACTATACTTTTTAGCATATGTTAAGTGGCTTGAAAGTATTGATTCACCAAAAAAGTTTTCAGGATGCTCAAACTTTTGCATTTCGTTTGAAGCAAGAAGGAGTGCAAACTACATATTGCCGACAGTTAAAAGAGTATGCTGCTATCTTAAAAGAATTTAGACCCAATTACTTTATCATAGAAATAGAATATATGGATGACGAGATTGTTTCGATACTCAAAAGTATAAAACAAATTGATCAACATGTTTTAATTATTGTTATAGCCAACCAAAAAAACTTTGAAGATGCTGCTTGGGCGATGAAAAACAACAAAGTCTTTGATTATTTTTTTAAACCCATGAAAGCAGATGGTTTGGTTTTTACATTAAAAAAGCATGAGTTAAGAAAAAGCTATCAAAACTATCAACAAGAAACTGAACAAGATATGGCATTTGGTAAGATCATATCAAATAGTAAAAAAATGCAGCAGGTTTTTACAACGGTTGAGAAAATAGCACCCTATAAAACAACATGTTTGGTTTTAGGTGAGAGTGGGACAGGAAAAGAATTGTTGGCCAATGCAATTCACCAGACCAGTACAAGGAAAAACAAACCTTTTATCACAGTGAACTGTGGTGCAATTCCTGAAAATTTATTGGAAAGTGAACTTTTTGGTCATAAAAAAGGAGCGTTCACGGGTGCCGTAAGCGATAAAAAAGGCCTGTTTGAAGAAGCTGATGGTGGAACTTTGTTCTTGGATGAGGTAGGAGAGTTGCCTCTGCTTTTGCAAGTAAAGCTACTTAGAGTTTTACAAGAAGAAGAAATACGAAAAGTGGGAGATATCCAGGCAAAAAAAATTGATGTTAGGATCATTGCGGCAACACTAAAGAATCTTGAAGATGCTGTGAACAAAGGTCATTTTAGAGAGGACCTGTACTATAGATTAAATGTTCTCCCCATTCATTTGCCAGCATTAAAAGAGAGAAAAGAAGATATCCCTATTTTAATTGAGCATTTTATTAAAAAGAAAAATAAAAAACTATCTTCCAATGTTACCAGTGTGAGTGAAGAAGCTTTAAAGACCTTATTAGATTATGATTGGCCCGGGAATATTAGAGAGTTAGAAAATACCATAGAGCGATCTATGATATTGGTCTCGGGTGAAGAGATTACTTTAGAAAACTTACCTGCTCAATTTCAGAGTAAAATGGAAGGGGCAATGTCTGCTGGAAACCATAAGTTTGAGCTTGGATCTTTGTCTATCAAGAAAATGACCAGAAAAATGGAAGAGGACTTGATTTTAAAGGTTTTAGATCAGGTTGATGGCAATAGAACCAAGGCAGCTAAAATTTTAGAGATTAGTCATAGAGCCCTTTTGTATAAAATAAAAGAGTACGGAATTAGCTGAGTTTTTGCTACAATATACAATTGGAATGCTAAAATCTAAGAAAAATAAATCAGCGTTTACAGTGGTTGAATTGTTGGTTGCCTTGATGGTGCTTTCAGTTGGGCTTTTGGGGGTTGTTTTAATGACCTCAATGTTGAATAGAAGGGCTTTGGGGGCCTCCCAGATGTCAAAAGCAGTAAACTTATGTCAAACAAAGCTAGAGTTAATGAAGGAGCATAATTGGGTGGATGTCGGTTCAGTGACAGACAGTGGAACAGAATCTGAAATGTATATCTATGGTAGAGAGCTGGGTAAAATGTCTCAAAAAACAGATATTAATGAGCTAGGGAATACATGGAGTGAGCAGTTTGCGATTGAAGCGGCAAAAGTATCTTCACCCTGCACAGGAGAATCATTGCCGGCTGAGTCCAGTACGAGCGACTGTGCAATAGCATTGAGAAAACTAGGTCCATACAAGCTTAAGTTGACCATGACTGTCTGTAAAGGAGAAGATTACAATAGCTCAGGAACACCGCCTTCAGGAACCTCTTCAATTTTAGAAAAAGTCGATGGAGTGGTAAAACCTTATAAAGAACCTGATTGTAGAGTTAAAGTAACGGACTCTGATAGACCAATTGCGTTAACCTGTCAGAGTTCTGATTTGACAGCAGATCCAGCAAGTGAAGCTGCAGATGATGAAAAAATTGTAAAGGTTTTGTGCTCTTGGCGGTCTTCACAAGGATCTTGTTTTTCAATTGCATCAGAAACAACTTTAGTAGATTTAAATCTATAACTACTTTTTTAACGCTCTTTAAGCATTATTGAGTAATATACAAGTAAAAAGTAATATTTATTGAGTTTTTGCGTTTGAATGTTATACCTACCTCCAGTAGCTGAGGAGGATAACATGGGCGAACAAAACGGAAAAAAAATCGAATTTGATGCGAATCAAAAACCAATTGTTTCAGATAATCCAATTATTTTGTTTATTGAAGGTGATGGTGTTGGCCCAGATATATGGAAAGCTAGCCAAAATGTTTTTGATTCAGCGGTAGAGTTTGCCTATAAAGGACAAAGAAAAATTGCTTGGAAAGAAATTTTTGCAGGTGAGAAAGCAAAAGAAAAATACAACGACTATCTTCCACAAGAGACACTAGACGCAATCAAAGAATATAAAGTTGCAATTAAAGGTCCATTAACCACACCTGTTGGAGGGGGGTTTAGAAGCTTAAATGTTGGTTTAAGGCAGATCTTTGATTTGTATGCTTGCGTGCGACCTATCAAATACTTTGATGGAGTTGAGGCGCCTTTAAAACGGCCTCAAGATGTAGATATGGTGGTGTTCAGAGAAAACACCGAAGACGTTTATGCAGGTATTGAATGGGAGGCTGGTTCTGAAGAGGCCAATAAGCTCTTATACTTTTTAAATGAAACATTAAATTGTAAATTAGATTTACCTTTTGGAGTTGGTATTAAACCCATCAGTGAAATGGGTTCAAAACGTTTGGTTAGAAAAGCTATACAATATGCAATAGAAAGAAAGTTACCTTCTGTTACATTGGTTCATAAAGGTAACATTCAAAAGTTTACTGAGGGTGCTTTTGCAAAGTGGGGATACGAGCTAGCAAAAGAGGAGTTTTCACAGCAAACAATTACCGAGGCAGAATTATTTGATCAGTATAATGGACAGTGTCCTGCCGATAAAATCGTGATTAAAGATAGAATTGCAGATGCTATGTTTCAGCAAGCTTTGTTAAGACCAAAAGAGTACAGTGTTTTGGCAACAACCAATCTCAATGGAGACTATCTTTCTGATGCATTGATAGCTCAAGTCGGAGGCTTAGGCCTTGGACCGGGGGCAAACTTAGGTCAAGAAGTTGCTATTTTTGAAGCGACACACGGATCTGCACCTAAATATACGGGTATGGACAAAGTGAACCCAGGGTCTGTTATTTTGTCTGGGGTGATGATGCTTGAACACATGGGGTGGACGGAAGCTGCGGATTTAATCACAACTGCCTTACAAACAACCATAGCCAATAAAACAGTTACCTATGATTTAGAAAGACAAATGGAAAATGCAACATTACTCAAATGTTCAGAATTTGGCCAAGCCATAGTAAAAAACTTTAAGTAGTGAGGTTAATGTTAAGCAAAAAATTAATACATTTATAAAAGTCAGGGCAGAATAAAAAATGGTTTCTACCAGCTCGGACAGTTGACTGGCTGCGCCAGCCAAAACTCGCTGCACGAAATCCATTTTTAATTCTCAACAAACTGAAGTAAGGCCTTGAGCAGATTTTGACCATGGTGAGATGAATCGGTTAAAAGAAGAGGTTCTTTGGATTGAAAAAAACAAATAAACCAATTTTATATTGGTTTGTTCACAGGAGTGAAGAAAACAAAAACCGCGTTTTTTGTTTTTGAGAGGGTCGTGAGAACCTCTTTAAAAAAGAGCGAAGCGGGAGAGGGAAGATCCCCCTTAGAAGGAGAGAGAAACAAATGAGAAAAAAAATAACAATTGTTGGTGCTGGAAATGTTGGAGCGACTGCTGCGCATTGGGCAGCACAGAAAGCATTGGGAGATATTGTTTTAATTGATATCGCTGAAGGTATTCCTCAAGGTAAAGCTTTGGATTTGATGCAAGCTGCTCCAATAGAAGGTTACGATGTTAATATCATAGGTACACAAGATTACAAAGATACTGCTGATTCTGATGTTGTTGTGATAACAGCAGGTTCGCCAAGAAAGCCAGGAATGAGCCGAGATGATTTGCTTTCAATCAATGCAAAAATTGTCAAAAGCGTCACCAGTGAAATTGTAAAGTACTCACCCAACTGTATTCTCATTGTTGTATCCAATCCTTTGGATGCTATGGTTTACGTGGCTTCTGAAGTGAGCCAATTTCCAAGAGAAAGAGTGTTTGGTATGGCTGGCGTGTTGGACTCAGCTCGTTATCGTTGCTTTTTGGCAGAAGCTTTAAAGTGTTCAGTAAAAGATGTTTTTGCTTTTGTTTTGGGTGGACATGGCGATACCATGGTACCCTTACCAAAATATTCAACAATGGCGGGTATTCCAATCACAGAACTTTTAAGTGAAGAAAAAGTAAATGAAATTGTCAATAGAACCAAACATGGTGGAGCTGAAATTGTAAACTTTCTTAAAACAGGCTCTGCATTTTATGCGCCTTCAGCTGCAATTGTAGAGATGGTTGAAAGTATTTTATACGATCAAAAAAGAGTTTTGCCAACTTGTGTAAAGTTGCAAGGTGAGTTTGGTATAGACAATACCTTTGTTGGTGTTCCTGTTAAGTTGGGTAGTAAAGGTGCTGAACAGGTTGTTGAAGTAAAATTGAATCAAGAAGAGAGCAGTGCGTTGAATGCTTCAGCAGCAGCTGTAAAAGAGTTAATGAGCTCGGTAGCGAGGTTTATACGATGAATATTCATGAGTATCAAGCCAAGCAGTTATTTAAAACTGCAGGCATTCCAGTGTTAAATTCAATTGTTGCAAAAAATGCGGCAGAAGCTGAACAAGCAGCCAAAAATCTTGGTGGCAATGGCCCTTGGGTTGTTAAAGCCCAAGTTCATGCGGGTGGTCGTGGTAAAGCTGGTGGAGTAAAAGTTTGCAAAACATTGACTGAAGTAAAAGAAGCGGCAGAAATTATTTTAAGTAAGCCATTGGTGACCCATCAAACAGGACCACAAGGTGTTCCTGTACCATGTGTTTTGGTTGAAGAGGGCTGTGCCATTGATAATGAGCTTTATTTTGCAGCCGTGCTAGACCGTGAAACTGCGAGTGTTACTTTGATGGCCAGCCAAGAAGGCGGTGTTGAAATTGAGGAAGTGGCTGAAGCAACACCTGAAAAAATTATTAAAGTTAAAGTAGACCCAGCGTATGGTTTAGATGGCTATCAAGCCCGTCAACTTTGCTTTGGCTTAGGCTTAGATGCAGCTTTGCATAAAGAGTTTTCTGCCTTAGCAAAAAATTTGACGGATTTATTTATTAAATTGGATTGTTCATTGGTAGAAATCAATCCTTTGGTGATTACCAAAGACAACACCATCATTGCTTTGGATGGTAAAGTGAATTTTGATGAAAATGCACTGTATCGACACAAAGAGCTTTTAGAGTTGCGTGATCTTAGCCAAGAAAACGAACGTGATATTGAAGCACAAAAGTGGAATTTAAACTATATTGACCTTGATGGTAACATTGGCTGTATGGTCAATGGTGCGGGTTTAGCTATGGCAACCATGGACACGGTTAAGCTGTATGGTGGTGAGCCAGCCAACTTCTTAGATGTTGGAGGCGGAGCGACCACTGAAATGGTCAGTGAAGCGTTTAAAATTTTGGTCAGTGATAGCAACGTTAAAAGTATTTTTGTTAATATTTTTGGTGGTATCATGCGTTGTGATGTTCTTGCTGAGGGTATTGTTCAAGCAGTTGAACAAGTAGGTTTGAAAATTCCTTTGATTGTCCGTTTAGAAGGCACCAATGTAGAAAAGGGTCGTCAAATACTCAATGATTCAGGTTTAAACATTCAAGCAACCTCAGATATGGGGCAAGCTGCTCAGCTAGCTGTGGCCTCAGTAAAATAAATAGGAGAACGAGCATGTCTATTTTAGTAGATAAAAATACAAAGGTTATTGTACAAGGAATTACCGGTAAGAATGGAACCTTTCATGCCACAACCTGTAAAGAGTATGGCACGCAAATTGTTGCTGGTGTTACTCCTGGTAAGGGTGGGCAAAACGTAGAAGGTATTCCCGTTTATAATACTGTAGCGGAAGCCAAACAACATCATGATGTGGATGCAACCATGATTTATGTGCCTGCTCCGTTTGCAGCAGATGCAGTGTTAGAAGCAGTAGAGAATGAAATTCCTTTGATTGTTTGTATTACAGAAGGTATCCCTGTGTTGGATATGGTGCGAGTCAAACGCGCAGTTGCATTGAGTAAAAGCCGTTTGATTGGTCCTAATTGTCCAGGCATCATCACTCCAGGTGGGGCAAAAATTGGTATTATGCCGGGTTATATTCATAAACCAGGTAGAGTTGGGATTGTATCAAAAAGTGGTACATTAACTTATGAAGCGGTTCATCAAGTGAGTCAAGCTGGTCTTGGACAGTCAACTTGCGTTGGTATTGGTGGTGACCCCATTATTGGTTCAACTTTTTTAGATATTTTACCTTTGTTTGATCAAGATGAAGATACAGATTTAGTGATTATGTTGGGTGAAATTGGGGGGAATGCTGAACAAGAAGCTGCACAATTGATTAAAGAAACCTTTAATAAACCGGTTGTGGGCTTTATTGCAGGAACAACAGCACCGGAAGGAAGAAGAATGGGGCATGCAGGTGCCATTATTTCTGGTGGTAAAGGCACAGCCAAAGAAAAGAAAGAAGTGATGAACGCCTGTGGCATCACAGTGGTTGACAATTTAACGGAACTGGGTAAAACCGTCAGCGAGATATTGAAGTAATATAAAGAGTACACGAGTTCGCATGCGAACGAGTGTACGGGAGTGAAAAAACAAAAACCACGCTTTTTGTTTTTGAGAGGGGCGGCCGCCTCTCTCAAAGAGAAGCTGGAGGAGACGAGATTTTATATCGATGTCGATCGCAAAGGGTGAGCAAACAAAAACGACGTTTTTTGTTTGCGAGGGAAAAGCGGTTTTCCCTGCTAAAAAAGAGAGCGAAGCGGGAGTGGTTGACAATTTAACGGAACTGGGTAAAACCGTCAGCAGTATTTTAAAATAACCCTTTTTAACTGAACTGATAGAAAGAAACCAAAATGAAAAAGTTTTCTACCAGCTCAGACAGTAGGCCACTATGTGGCCCAAACTCGCTGTACAAAAATCTTTTTTATTTGATTTTAGGCAGAGTTAAAAAAGTATGTAGTGTAAAAAAAGAAATAATGGAGGATTTTCCTATGGAACGTACATTAGCAATGATTAAACCAGATGCAGTCGAAAAAAATGCAATTGGTGATATTCTTTCAATTTATGAAAAAAATGGCTTTAAAGTGGTTGCATTAAAAAAACAACAACTTTCAATCAAAGAAGCAGAATCTTTTTATGAAGTGCACAAAGAAAGACCTTTTTATGGTGAATTAGTGTCTTTTATGACTTCAGGCCCAGTTGTAGCTATGGTTTTAGAAAAAGAAAATGCTGTCAAAGCAAATCGTGAAATTATGGGAGCAACGAATCCTGCAGAGGCTGCTGAAGGAACCATTAGAAAACAATTTGCAACCAATATTGAGAAAAATGCAGTGCATGGTTCAGATTCTTTAGAAAATGCAGAAAAAGAGATTAGCTTTTTCTTTTCATCAAAAAACCTGATCTAACACGATTAAATTGTGATATATAGAGGCCAACCGTTAAAGGCGGTTGGCCTTTTTTTATGCGATGACTCAGAACAAACAAATATTAGTGACAACACTCAGTGAATTACAGATGTTCATGCTTGAACAGGGCTTTCCTAAATTTCGTGCAGAGCAAATTTTCAATTGGATCTATGGGCAAGGCTGTGATGATTTTTTTAAGATGAGTAACTTGCCAAAAGAATTAATAAAAGCACTATCTGAAAACTTTTCTTTTCCAAAATTGAGTGCTGAAGCATATTTTTCAAAAGATGGAACCATAAAGTATAGGTTTAATTTAACGGATAATGCGCTCATAGAAAGTGTTTGGATGCCTGAAGAAGATAGGGCAACATTATGCGTATCATCTCAGGCTGGTTGTGCGTTGAAATGTGCTTTTTGTGTAACTGGAACCTTAGGATTAAAACGTAACCTAAGCGTTGAAGAAATCGTTTATCAAATTTGGTACATCAGTAAAAAGATGAAAAAACGCATTACCAACTTGGTTTTTATGGGCATGGGCGAGCCTTTGCAAAATATGAATAATCTAGTTGCCGCCATTGAGATGCTTAAAAGTAAAGAAACCTATGCTTTTGGTAAGAGAAAAATAACGGTTTCTACCGTGGGCTTGGCCAATAGAATAAAACCATTTTTACAACAATGTGACGTTAACTTAGCTATTTCTCTCACTGGATTTAATGATAAAGATAGAGATTATTGGATGCCAATCAATAAGACCTTTGATTTAAAGCGTCTTAAGCATGAGCTTTCAGGACTTAGCTTAGGAAAAGGTAGAAAAATTACTTTTGAAGTGGTTTTGATTCAGGGGAGAACAGATCGTGAACAAGATGCCTATGATTTAGCAAAGTTTCTTAAAGGGTTAAAAGCAAAGGTTAACTTAATTCCTTACAATGAAAATAAGATTTTACCCGAGTTTAAGAGCCCACGTGAACACAATATTGAAAGATTCAGAGAGATTTTAAAAGAACAGGGTATTATTTCTATGGTGCGGAAAAATAGGGGGCAAGACATCATGGGCGCTTGTGGCCAGTTAGCTGCAAAAGATGTAGTTTAAGCCGCAGTAAAAATAAAATGTATAGAGAAGTTTTTGAAATTCATAGAGGAATAGCATATTTTTTGTTATGTTAGCATCTGATGAAAATTCATAATGATAAAATTAGTTTGCAAGAGTGGAAAAGCTGTGAAAAGTTTTTTAAATCAACCAATACCGGGTCCATTAAAATTGACAATAAAGTTGTTGAGGGTCTAGAAGCCTACGCAACCGTTGGCGAGGATGTTTCGTTACTTAATATTTTCTTTCACTCTAATAGTGTTAAAAAAGTTATTCGTATTCAGTTTGATGAAACTGACATTGCCGGCAATGCGTCAAAGCAAGAGGTTTATGTTCTAGATTATTTAGAAAAACTAGGATTTTCTATGAAAAACCTTGAACAACTAGAATCAAATGTGAAAAGTAATGACTTTATGGAAACATTAGCCTTTATAGAAAATAAAAAGTCTATATTACCTAAAAGTGTAAATAAGCCCTCAAGAGAAGAGAAAGCTATTCAGAAAGTGTTACTGGGTTTTTGATATGAAATGTTATTTTAAAACTAATGTACTATTATTGTTATGTGTAGCCTTGTCGGGGCTTGTTGCCTGCGGTAAAGATCCCAAGCGTATTGAGAACTCTGAGTTAAAGTATAATATAGCTAAAAAGTTTTATTTTAGGGGTCGTGTTCCAGAAGCCATTGTTAACCTTGAAGATTCTTTAAAAGAAAACTCAAAAAATAGTGAAGCACATAATTTTTATGGTTTAATTTTGTTTCAAAGTAAGCGCTATGAAAAAGCTGAAAAACATTTTCAAAAAGCTGTAAAAGTAAATGATAAGTTTGCAGATGCGCATAACAATTTATGTGCGCTTTACATAGAGGTAAATCGTTTTAGCAAAGCGCAAGAGCATTGTGAAAAAGCAGTATCAAACTTACTGTATGCAACGCCTGAGCGAGCTTATTATAATTTAGGTCGAACTTATGAAAAAATGGCAAAAGATGATTTGGCTGTTGAAAACTATGAAAAAGCAATCAATAGCAATCCACGTTTTGTACTTGCTTTGGATAAACTTGGAGCCGTTCATTTTAAACAAAAAAATTACAAAAAATCTGAAGGTTATTATAAATCTGCATCTGAGGCATGCCAGGCGACACAGGAAAGTTCATGGGGTGAGGCCTGTGGTTATTCTTTTTTAAAGCTTAGTCAAATATATGCCATATTTAAAGACTACAAAAATCGCCAGCAAGCTCTGGAAGGATGTTTGAAGTTCGCTAACAAAGATGGACAGGCATATAAAGCTTGTCAAAAAGAAATTGCTGGGAGATGAATAGATCATGACGTTTGGTAAATATTTTGTTGAAAAACGTAAAGAAAAAGGTTTGACCAAAGACGATATCTTAAAGTTAACCAAAGTGAGAAAAGTTTACCTTGAAGCACTTGAAGAGGATAGGTTTAACGCATTACCTCCAAAAGCGTTTGTTGTGGGGTTTTTAAGAAGCGTTGCCAAGATACTGCAAACAGATGAAAATGAATTGGTTCAGAAGTATTTAATGGAACTATCGGAACAGGAAGAAACCATCAAAGAAAATAGTCTAGTTTATAGAGAGTATCAGGTAAATGTGAAAAAAAACCTTTTGCTCTGGGCTGGATTAATTTTAGTGATCGTTTTAATTATACTTTCACCCTTGTTTTTTAAAGCATAAATATTGCAATAATATACGCCATTTTTTTGATTAATACATATTTTGACCAAAGATTATTGTATCTTATTCAATTACTTGACCAATTGGCTGAAAAGACTAAAATATAAAGAGAGTTGGGGTTTTTACTGTAAGTCTTGTGCCATGTAGTTTTTCTGGTGCAGATTTACCTCTGTGGCCTTTGCCGATGTAATTTGTTTATAGAATTTCATTCTTTAGGAGTTAAAAATAAGTATGAAAAATTGTTTTAAGTCTGCTGTGTTGGCTATGGTCTGTTTTGTTTCGTTTTCATTGCAGGCACAGTCTGCGGCAGCTCTGTTAAGAGATGGTAAAACTTTATTAAAACAACAAAAGTGGAGTGAGGCTTCTAATGCATTTCGTAGAGCCACAATACATAATCCTGATGACAGTGAATTGTATTACTGGCTTGGTAGAAGCTTAGAGGGACAGGGCAACGCCAATGGAGCTTTAATAGCTTATAAAAAAGCTGATAAGCTGAAAAGTCAAAATCCTTATGTTTACTCTAAAATAGGTAATATTGCCTTGCTTAAGAATGATTACTCTGAAGCTGAGGACTATTACAAAAAAGCTTTCAAATACAACAGTGAGCATGTTGAGTCAAAAGTAGGTTTAGCTAAGATTGAAGCTAATAAAGGCAAATCAAAAGAAGTTTTAAGTTACCTTGAAGGTGTATCAATCAGCAAGAGTTTTGCAGCAGATATTTATCGATTAAAAGGTCAAGCCTATTTAAATTTAAAAAATTATGATTTAGCCTCAGCAGAAATTAAGCAAGCGCTTAAAGTGGAACCAAAACAAGCGCTTTTATGGAATCAATTGGGTGCAACCTATTATGAAATGGCGCGTTATAAGGATGCAAGTGCTGCCTATCAAAAAGCAATATCTTTAAAAGATGTTGAGCAAGAGTTTGTTGGTCATCTGGGACAAGGTAAAGCCTTGTATGCTCTTAAAGACTATGATGGAGCCAATAAAAGCTTTCAAAAAGCTGCACGGGCAAATACTGAAGATGTAGAATCTAGAAAATATATTGCAAAAATTAACTTAGCAGCAAAAGATTATGATGGAGCTGAAAAGTATTCAAGGCAAGCGTTAGGGATTACTTCAAACGATGCAGATTTATATTTTATTTTAGGCTACGCATTAGAAAAACAACAAAAATACTCGCAAGCAGCGCAAGCGTTTGCTTTAGGTTTAAAGAAAAACTCTAAAAATGAACAAGCACGTCTTGCTTATGCTAGATCATTGGTTAAAAGTAATAAAAAGCCATTGGCTGTAGATGTTTTAGAGTCCCTGGTTAAAGATAAGCCACAAAGTGATTCAGCTTGGGAATTGTTAAGCTATTTGTATACTGAGAAAAAAGACTGGAAAAAAGCTGAGGAAGCTGTCTTAACTTTACACACATTACAAAAACCTACCGTTAAAAGTTCAAAAATATTGGCAGTTGCTCAATACGAACAAAAATCATATCAAAAAGCTGAAGATAGCTTGAGCAAAGCCATAGCCCTTAACCCAAAAGATGATGATTTATACTTTATGCGTGCTAAGACTAAAACTCATACAGGTAAAAAAGCATCAGCCATCAGCGATTTAGAAACCTATACTAAAAATCAAGCCAAAGATGTAAAAGGTCAATTGCTGCTTGCAGACTTGTACAATGAGCAGAAAAATTATTCACTAGCGTATCAGAGGTATGAAAAAGTTAATGCTTTAAAGCCAAACCTTGCTATTGCTTGGGTTAAAAAAGCTGAAATTGACCAAAGAAATAAAAAAACTGATTTAGCAATAAAGCACTACAAAACAGCAATTAAATATGATGGAAAAAACGCTCAGACACATTTTGACTTAGGTAAAATATATTATGAGCAAAAAAACTATAAAGATGCTGAGAAAGAGTTAAAATCAGCAACCATTTTAGATAGCAAAAAAGGTATTTATTATGCTTACTTAGGCCATAATTATTATGCCCAAAAACAATATGAAAAAGCAATTCCTGCTTTTGAAAATGCCAAAAAATATGGGCGTGATACAGATTTAAAAGTTAATGAAAGTCTTGGACATGCATATGTTGAAACTAAAAACTATAAAGACGCAGTTTCCCCACTTAATAAAGCAATTGCAGTTGATGCTAACTCTTTAATATCATGGGAAAATCTTGGCTATGCCTATAAAAACCAAAACAGATGGACTGATGCAGCTAAAGCTTTTTCTAAAGCGAATATTTTAAGTTCAAAAGATGAAACCATTTTGCAAGAGAAAGCTGAGGCTATGGCCAAGGCAAATCAGAAAAATGAAGCGGTTGCTTCCTACCAAGATCTTATTCAGTTGAATCCTAAGAACGATAAAGCACACTATGAGTTAGGTGTTCTTTATGAAGATTTAAATGATTATGCGCTCGCTCAAAAAAGCTATTTAATGGCATTACGTTTATCAAGTTCAAATTCATTGTATAAAAAGTCAATTGTATCACTTGCAAAAAAACAAAGTGAACAACAGGATCTAGCAGACTCTAGACAAGCTTTGTTGGGTTATTATGCAATTGATAAGAGTAATAGCGAGGTCAATTACCTTATTGGTCAACAATACTATGATGATGCTAAATACAATAAATCAATCGAATTTTTAGATCAAGCGGTTAAAATCAAACCTAATTACTGGGAAGCTCAGAAAACCTTAGGTATGGCATGGTTGAAAAAGGGTGATTTAAATAAAGCTCAAGCCTCACTAGAGCAAGCAGCTGCACAAAATAATAGTCTTGCGGATGTTCATTGGAATATTGGTATGATACAAATGAAAAACAAGCAAGTTGATAAAGCAGCTGTTTCATTTCAAAAAGCAACCTTAATTGATTCAAAAAACCCGCGTTATTATTATGATTACGCAAGAAGTTTAAAAGAAAAGAAACAATGGGATAAAGCCAGTAAAGCTATTTCAAGATCAGTACGATATGCATCTAAAAATAAAGATTACTGGATGTTACAAGCAGATATATATGAGAACATGAATAAGCATAAAGATGCGGCTAAATCTTATGCAAAAGTTGCAAGCTTAGACTCTACTGATGAAAAAGCATGGTTAGGTTATGCCAAGAGTTCTAGTGAGATAAATAAATGGTCAGATGCTACTAGAGGTTATGAAAAAGCGATTGCATTAAATTCTAATAGTGCGGATTCCTTGTATGGCTTAGGTAACGCCTATGCAAACAATAAAAAAACAAAGCCAGCCATTGATGCTTTAGAAAGAGCGACAAGTATAGATCCAAAGTTTGCAAAAGCTTATGCTCTTTTAGGTCAGCAATATTTAAAGTTGCAACAAAAACAATTGGCTGAAAAAGCATTTGAGGAGGCTAGAAAAAATAGTGCCAGTGATGTTGAATCTCGTTTAGCTTTAGTTGATCTGTACTCTGGAAAAAGTGATCTAGAAAAAAGAAAACAAGTATTAAAAGAGTTGACTGCACTGGATAAGAAAAATGCAGAGTATTGGTATAAACTTGGGGATGTTGACTATAAACTAAACAAAAACCAAGAAGCTTTGTCGTCGTTGAAAAAAGCCGTTGCTTTAGATAAAACCTATGGGAGAGCTTATTATAAACAAGCTTTAACCTATTTAAATTTAGGTCAAAAAAACAATGCTTTAACGGCTTTTAATAAAGCAATTGTTGCAGATAGAAAGTTTGCTGCTCCACACTATGAAAAGGCAAAGCTTCTAAAAGATAGCGACTCTACAGGTAAAATTACTGCCCTTAAAAAAGCTATTGCATTGGAAAAAGATTATGTCGATGCTCATAGAGATTTAGGAGACGTGTATTACAAAATAGGTAATATTGAAGCTGCGGCTAAATCTTATAAAGATGTATTAAAGTACAAAGAGAATGATAGGGATGCGGTTGTAAGACTGTCTGAGTATTATGAAGATAAAGGTGATTACAATACAGCAATAGAGCTGTTAAATGACTATATTGAGGCAAAGCCATCTGATGCCCAAGTTAGGTATAAGTTAGCTAAAGTCTATTATGATAATAATCAAAAAGATGAATCTGCAAAAGAACTGGATAGAGCTTTGGTCGATAGACCTGATTTTGCAAAAGCACAAATTTTATTTGGTCTAATTTTATTAGAGCAAAAAGATATATTTGGAGCACAAGAAAGGTTTGACAGAGCTAGAAGAATCAGTCCTGACCAGCCAGAAATTTATTACGGTTTAGGCGTAGTTGCAAAGGAAAATGGTAAGCCTAATGATGCCATTCAAAACCTTGAAAAAGCAGTGCAATTAAATGATAAATATCAAGAGGCTTATTCTGTGTTGGGAGACCTTTATAAAGCTAAAGGAATGGATAAAAAAGCCAGTGAAGCATATGGTAAGTCAGCTCAAGTTAAGTCTTTAACTGACTTGAAAGTAAGGTAAGTTTTTGTACGCTTTGATCAAGTAAAGCTTATTCAGTGTTTAAAAATACTTTTTTAATTAGAAAGAGCAAGGTGTTAGAAACACTTTGCTCTTTTTTATTTGCTGTTGCATTAACTTTCATTAGCCTTGATAAGTGTTATGCCAAAGATTACAGAATTAATAGTAGTAGTTATAGATATTCGGGTAAAATAAAAATGACGGCAGACGTCAAAGAAAAACCATGGTTAAATTCAAAAACAATAGCTACGCTTAGACCAGGAGATATGGTGAGTGTTGTTTCACAACAAGGTGAATTTTATGCAATAAGAGTAAAACAAAAACCTGAAAAAAATATTTGGGTCAAAAAAAATTTAATTCAACTGTATAAGAAAAAAGAGTTAACTCAACAAAATCATAGCCCTTCACCCGCAGTTATGAAACAGAAAACTTATCAGAAGCCAAAAAAGGTTTCTGTAAATGATAAGCGGCACAATTATTATATAGGTTTAGTTCATTATAAAAATATCAAACAATTTTCTACCAATCAAACAGGTGTATCTGCTTTTTATGAAAGAAGATGGAAACAGTATGGATTGAGTTTGAATGCAGATTTTTTGTACAATGATTTGTTTAAAACATACAGTGTAGGCCCTGGGTTTAAGTACCATTTTTCAGCAAAAAACAACTATCAGTTATCATCAGCAATGTATGTAGGCTATGAAAAATTATTTGATGATACTCGATCAATAAATGCTGTCATAAGTCATTTAGAGTTACTGCAATTAAACTATAAATATAAAACAGTGAATATAATTTTAAGTCCATTGCAGTTAAGGACTATGTTGTCAGCTGATCAAAAAATACCAGTTAATTTTAGATATGGAATAAGCTTGGGAGTTCAATTTTAATGAGAGTAAGAAACTTAAAACTTTGGTTTTATATTTTAGCGGTAAGCTTTGTCTTTAGTAATCAGGCTATGGCAATTATAGTTAAAAGTATTGGTTTGGATCAAATGATTGAGAAGGCAGAGTCAGTTTATATTGCAGACGTACTTTATGTTTCTGAACTTAAAAAGGATGCAAATGGCTTAGAGTATAATTTGATTAGAATAAAAGTTGTAAAAGGCTATAAAAAAGCTATTAAAAATCAATCTTTAGAGTTTAAGCAAGTAAGCCAACAACAAAGTGAAAGTTGGAAGCACTTAAAGCTTTTGCCAATCCCTACCTACAAAACTGGACAAAGGGTATTGTTCTTTATGTCAAAAAAAAGCAATAAAGGTTATCAAATGCCTATTGGCTTTGATCAAGGAAAGTTGTTGTTAAATGAAAACCCTACAAAAAATATAAATGATAGTACAATTGTATTGAAAGAAAATCACAAAAATTTTTTTAAAATCAAATCTAAAAAAATACCGGAAGAGAGTATAGTTAAGGTTCAAGCAATAGAAAATAAACATCAAGTTTTTACAGTAAAAGATTTTGAAAACTTATTTAAGGATATTAATCCATGAAAAAGTTAAATGCTTATATTATATTTAATTTTATTGTTTTACTGTCTTCGTCTCTACAAGCAGCAGCTTTTTTAGAACATATCAATGGTCAACCTTACGTTTGGAAACCTAATGCTAACCCAATTGTTTATAGGGTTGAGACAGGAAACTTAACAGGATCAGTAAGCAATGCGCAAGCAAGAACTATTTTAACACAGGCTTTTTCAGTGTGGGAAAATGTTTTTGGAGCACATGATTTTATGTTTAATGAAGGCACATCGCTTGGGGTTGATATCAATGTGAATAACTATAAAAACTATATTGATATCAATACATCTGGTAATTTTTTTAATAAAACATCTGACACGGTGGTTATTTTTGATGACACTGGAGCTATTATTAATGATCTATTCAGTGAAGTTGCGCCTGGTTCCGGAGCAACCATATTGGGTATTGCTTCACCTGGACAATTTAATGCTAATAATTTTGAAATAACTGCAGGTTTTGTTCTTATTAATGGAGCTGTTACGGGCAGTGATAATGATGTTATTAAAGCAACTGCAACCCATGAACTTGGGCACTTATTAAACTTAGCCCACTCTCAATTGAACTCTGAACAAGCGCTTAATGCTAGTAGTGCAGATGATGATGTAGTACCTACGATGTTTCCATTTATCCCTGATGATGCAACTGTTTCAGAAAGCTTAGAGCTCGATGATCAGTTTTCTATGTCGTTGCTTTATCCTGACAGTATAGAGATTGCAACAAGGAATGAAATTAGAGGTCATATATTAAGAAAAAATGGAGCAGGTGTCAGAGCAGTAAATGTTACTTGTAGAGATGATGCTGATCCATTGAAGACTGCTGTTAGTTATTTATCTGATCAAAGCTATATCAATGATGGTAACTATGTTTGTGGTTTGCTTCCATCAGGAGATTATACTGTTCAGATAGAAGCAGTAGAAGCTGCAATTAATACATACAACCCACATCCACCTTTTATTGAAACAGAATTTTATAATGTTAACAATGAAAGTTTTGATGCAGCTGTTGATTTATTAAATGAATCGTCTTTGGTCAATGTTTCTGGGGCAGGAAATTTGGTGCAAGACATTGATATTGTTGTGAATAATAATGGACGAATGTTTTCTGGGCAAACAGTTTCTTCGCAAACATTTGAGCAGTACTCTACAAGAGGGTACTTTATCAATGTTCCGTCAGGGGCAAGAAGTTTAACAGTTAACTTAAATTGGTTGAACAGTTTAAGGGATTTAGATTTATTTGTAAAATGTGAGCCTGAGTTTTCTATTTCAGGAGCAGCACCCAATTTATACAATCAAAGCAGTGCATTTAGCGATGAAATTCAAACCACTTCAGAAACAATTGTATTAAATAACAATACAAATCCAAAGTTAGAAGATTGTCAGTATCATATAATTGTTCAAAAGTTTAATCCAACTCAAGGGGAAACAGTTGACTTCACCCTAGACGTTACAGTAGATGCTGATCTTCCAACACGGTTAAGGTCAAAAGCTGAAGATATTAATAAACTGTATCAAGGCAATGAACATGTGGTTGCAAGTAAAGTGATGCAAGGCTACTCAGAAAAATTTGATGTTTTTTCTCTTGAGTTTCAAGAAAGTATCTCACCCAACCTAAGTCAAGTTTTGAGTGCATCGTTGTATCTAGATAGTAATAAAAATAAAATATTGGACAGTGAAGATAAGTTTTTACAAACAACCTCTAGCTTTGATGTACAAGATTTAAGTTTTATATTTGATGATATTTTTTTCAGTGTTGGGGAGGAAACTGAAACCAGAGTTTTTGTTACTTATACGCTACAACCTCAATCTGCAAGCATGGGCTTATTTTGCTTATGTTTGCTTGTTTTAGCAATATTTACCTGGTGTTTTAATAGTTTGAAAAAGAAGTTGATGGTTCGTTTTGGGCTTTTTATAGTGGTCAGCTTATTGCCATTATCTTGTCAAAAGCCCAAGCTAAACTACAAACCAGTGTTAGTTGATGAAAATAGTGTGACTGCTGTAGGTCAAACCTTTAATGATCAATTCATTATTGATATTGATGAAAGTGGGCAATATGATTCAGTTGTTGATTACTTTGATTAACCCATGACAAAGAAGATTGAATATAAGAAAACTTTAATGAAAAAGTCAGTTGTTGACTTAATTAAAAGAGCACCTTACCTGCCAGGTGTTTATATAATGAAGGATTCTACCGGTAAGATTTTATATATTGGTAAAGCCAATAAATTGATTGACCGATTAAAGTCCTATGTCAATGCCTACTCTGATGAGCGACCATCCGTTAAAATATTTATTCCTAAAGTAAGTCATATTGATTGGCTGGTGACTGAAACCGAAAAAGAAGCACTTTTACTTGAGAGTTCATTGATTAAAAGTCATAGGCCAAAGTATAATATAGATTTAAAAGATGACAAATCCTATGTCAGTTTGAAAATGAGTGGACATCATTTCCCACGACTCTACATTACCAGAAAAATTAAAAAAGGTGATGGTGAATACTTTGGTCCATATTCTTCCGCTAAATCAGTAAGAGAAACATTAAAGGAAGTTCAAAAAATTTTTAAAATTAGAGATTGTACAGATTATTTTTTTAAACAAAGAAAACGACCTTGTTTGAGATATCAAATTAAAAGATGTTCAGCGCCATGTGTGAGTTATATTAATGATTCAGATTATTTAAAAGATGTAATTGATGCAAAAAAATTTTTAAAAGGAAACAAGGACTCACTTATTAATCATTTGTCAGAAAAGATGAATCAAGCATCTAAAGCCTTTGAATATGAACAAGCAGCAATCTATAGAGATAAATTGTCAGCAATAGAAAAAACATTAAAACCTCAAGCAATTGATCATAAGCATCCACATAAAAACATAGATTTTATTGCAGTGTTTGGAGATGAAACTGCAAGTGTTGTTAAAGTGATATCAATGCGACAAGGTCGTATCAGTAATACATTGGATTTTTTATATGAAGAATCAATTCAATTTTATGAAGAGATACTGGGAGCGTTTTTTGGATCTTATTACTTATCAGATAATAATGATTATGAACAATATCCACAAAAAGTTTTCATAGAAAGATCAGTCGCCGATCAAGATGTTTATGCCAGTGCAATGTCAGATTTAAAAGGGAGTAAAGTGAGTGTGCAGGTGCCTCAAAAAGGGCAAATGAATCAGCTGTTAGAGATGACAAAAAAAAATGCTAAAATTATTTTCTTAGAAAAAAAGCGCAAAAGTCAAAGCAATGTTGAGGTTTTACAAGAGATTGAACGTAAATTTAGACTGAAAAACTATCCAAAGAAAATTGAAGGTTATGATATTTCTACATTTCATGGTTCTGCATCTATTGGATCAAAGGTCGTTTTTGTAGATGGCGAAGCGGATAAAAGTCAGTATCGCTTTTATAATGTAAAAGAAAGTCAATACTCAAATGATTTTGCCATGATGTTTGAAGTTTTTAAACGTCGTTTATCAAAACTTGATGGTGAAAGTGATCCAGATTTAATTTTAATTGATGGTGGTAAAGGACAGATGTCTCAGGCATTAAAAATAATGAATGATCTGGGAATTGACCATATTGATGTTATTGCAATTGCAAAAGAAAAAGAATGGAAAACCAGTCAAGGAAAAAACAATGCTCCAGAAAGAATATTTATTCCCAATCAAAAAAATCCAATTATTTTAAAACCAGGGTCTAAAATGGCCAACCTATTGCAAAGCATTCGTGATGAAGCGCATCGCTTTGGTTTAAAAAATCACAGAAAAAAACGTAACAAAACTACTTTAAAAAGTGATTTGTCAAAAATTCCTACAATTGGTCCAAAAAAACAAAAGCTATTGTTGCAGCATTTTAAAAGCCTTAAAAATATTCAAAATGCTGACCTTGACGCTTTAATGCAAGTTGAGTCTTTAGGGAGTAAAGCAGCAAAAATGGTTTATGACTTTTTTAATGCAAACAATCAAAGTGATAAATCATAATTCTGGCATAATACATGCTATTTCTTGTTTGTGATAAAGTGGTGTCTCCAATATTGTTTACCTATCATTGTTGTTTTAATTTTAAGTCTGCTTTTTGTTTTGGTAAAAAAACAAAATCAAAGCGTGTTATCATGTGAATATAAACCTGGTAAATACGATATAGTCACAGAAGCTAAGTTAAATAAAATTTTGTATTCTAGTTCAGACCTTACAAGTATTTCATCTGAAATTTTTGATAAATGTATAACCCAACATAAAATCAAAGCGACACTTTATTTTCCATCCATCCGTATCCCTGATCTTGGGACAAAGAAAATCATTGTTGGAAAGCTTTATGTGAACAAAAGCAATAAAATTAAAGTTTATGTAAAACAATGGTTTGACTTAAATAATTCTAAAAAACCAGTCTTAAATGACATGTATAACGCTATTGCTTATAAATTAAGGTTTCTATCTGAGACAGATTTTTCTTTAGTTCAAGCAAGTATTTTTGCAAATAAACATTATATTTCTAATGATCTGAAAACAGTATTTCGGCGTTTGGGAATCGGTCATTTATTGGTTGTTTCTGGGATACATTTTGCCTTGATTGTTTTGTTTATAAAAAATTGTATTTTGAAATTGATTTTTTATAGTATTTATTTCATTCGAAGAGTGCGTGTTGATCTGGTTGATTCATTGTTATCTATTGTTATAGGGGGAGCATATTTATGTTTGATTAATTTTCCTGTTTCTGCTCAACGGGCGTATTTGTTTATTATTTTAGGAAAAGTTATGCATAACTTAGGGGTTATCTGTTCAGGATGGAGTGTGCTTTTTTGTTCAGCCTTGGCTTTGTTTTTATTTGATCAAGAGCAAGTTCGGACACTATCATTTTATTATTCATTTACCTGTGTTGGCGCTATTTTATTGTTTTATCAAAAGGGTAAGTCATATTATCTATCACTTAAGCTATCGTTAGGAATTTTTTCTTTGAGTCAGATTTTAACCGGTTTTATTTTTTCCACATTAAACCCTATGGCTTGGCTTATTAATCTTCTGCTTATCCCAATGTTTTCTGTTATTTTAGCAATATACTGCATCTTTACGCTATTGATTGTTTTACTAGACACAGCCTATTTAATTGAATTTTTTAGTCAACAATTGCATAGCTTAAACATTTACTTTTTACAGCTTTTAAATGAAATAGATAAATTTGGAGTTCATGAAGTTAAATTTGATGATCACCTTTATATTTATAGTCTATTGTTTTCAATGGCTTGTTTAGTGATTTTCCAAATAATTTATAAAGGTAGAGCCTTTTATAGATCACTGAATTATTAGTTTAAAAGGGTTTTTATTTTGATTGTTGCCCTTCACGATAAAAAACCATATATAGGTTTTATGGCAATAGAGTTGGAATATATTGAAAGCTTTTTAAAAGATATAAAGAGAAGAGGGCAAAATCATCTTATGCTAGAGTTAGATAAGACAAAAAATCATCAAAGCAGTAATAAAAGTACTCCAACTATAAAAAATAAAACAGTTGCATCAAATAAGGAGACCTCTGCAAAAGAAGTCAAAACTCTTGAGAATGTTTATCAAGAGTTGGGCAATTGTCAACGGTGTCAACTGCATTCAACTAGAAAAAACATTGTATTTGGCGTAGGTAATAAGAACGCAGATTTAATGATTGTAGGGGAAGCACCTGGAAGAGATGAAGATATTAAAGGGGAACCTTTTGTAGGAAGAGCTGGGCAATTATTAACAAAAATAATTGAAGCCATTGGTTTAAGTAGAGAAGAAATATATATTGCCAACATCATTAAATGTCGGCCGCCTGAAAATAGAAACCCTGAGCCAGAAGAAATAGAACAATGCGAACCATTTTTAATTAAACAGATTCAAAGCATACAACCAAAGGTTATTTGTTGTGTGGGTAAGTTTGCTGCACATACCTTGCTAAAAACCGAGACACCCATATCAAAATTAAGAGGCCAATTTGCTGAGTATGAAGGCATTGCATTGATGCCAACCTATCATCCTGCATATTTATTACGTAACCCTAGCGCCAAGAAATATGTCTGGGAAGATATGCAGTTGGTTCATGCTAAGCTTTCGCAACTGACTGGCAAAACTTTTAAATTGAAAAAAACATAAGTTTTAAACTATCATTTTGCTAGGTAGAAGTGTGAAAAAAGACATCAATTTTAATTTTGAGTTACCTCAGGAACTTATTGCAAGGCAAGCAAAAAACGATAGAGCTTCGGCAAGAATGTTGTGTTATCAGGTTAACAAAGACCAAATAGAGCATAAAAAAGTCAGTCAGATTGCCCAGTTTTTTGATAAAGGCGATGTATGTTTAATTAACAATGCCAAAGTTTTAAAAGCAAGGTTTACTTGGCAATACAAATCTAAATTAGAAGAACTGGTCTTACTTAAATGCTTATCTAAACATCAAATTTCATCTACTTGGGAAGCCATTGTTTCTGGTAGAAAAACAAAACCTATGCTTGTTTATGAGCAAGGTCAATTTGATTTTAAAATACTTGAAAAATTAGAGAACGGTTTAGCCCTTGTTGAAATCAATAAAAGTTTTACTGATGTTAGAGCTTTGATGCTTGAATACGGCAAACTACCCATTCCACCGTATATTAGAAAAATGCGTAAACATTATGATGAAAGTGAAGACAGTCTTCTTGATGAAGAGGGGTATCAAACAACTTTTGCAGAAAAAGGCGGTGCGGTAGCAGCGCCAACAGCAGGCTTACATTTTACCGATAAGGTTTTAAAAACTTTAGAAGATAAAGGTGTAGAGTTGGTTAAGATTCAGTTGGATGTGGGTTGGGGGACATTCCAGCCCTTAAGTGAAAAAAATTGGGCTGAAGGTAAATTGCATGAAGAGCGTGTTTTTGTGTCTAAACAAGCAGCAAGCTCACTTTTAAAAGCCAAAGCGGCACGTAAACAAATCTTAGCCGTAGGTACAACATGTATTAGAAGTTTACAATGGTGGTATGAATTGGGGATGCCTGAAGAGGATGTTGAGGGTGTGTGTGATTTATTTATTCATTATCCATGGCAAAGCCCTGTTGCTACTGCTTTACTCACCAATTTTCATTTTCCGCAGACTTCCTTGCTGCATTTGGTTTCGGCTTTTATCAATGATGATCAACAAAACAAGCTCATGCAATTGTACCAAGAGGCCATTAAAAAACAGTATATGTTTTACAGCTATGGTGATTGCATGTTAATTCAGCATTAAAAACGATTATGGATTTTAAACTAATAAAAACAGCTAAAGCTGGTAAAGCCAGGGTCGCCACATTAACAACAAAACACAGCGAGATTGCAACACCAGTTTTTATGCCCGTAGGGACCAATGCAACGGTTAAAACTTTATCCCAAGATGAGTTAAAAACATGTGGAGCACAAATTATTTTATCCAATACTTATCATAATTATTTAAAGCCTGGGGAAGATACCGTAAAGGCTTTAGGTGGGCTGCATAGCTTTATGAATTGGGATAGGAGTATTTTAACAGACAGCGGTGGGTTTCAAGTGTTTAGTTTATCTGCCTTGAATAAAATAAGTGAAGAAGGGGTTGAGTTTAGATCTCATCATGATGGCAGTAAGATATTTTTTACACCTGAAAGTGTAACTATAACCCAAAAAAAACTTGGCTCAGATATTGTTATGCCATTGGATCAGTGTATTGAGCTTCCTACTGAAAAAAGTAAAATCATTGAATCAGTGCAAAGAACATTAAGATGGTTGGACAGAGCCTTAACCGTTCCTTTGCAGGATTATCAAAGAATGTTTGGTATTGTCCAAGGTGGCACGGATCCTGAGTTGAGAAAGTTCAGTGCCCAAGAGACCATACAGAGAGATTGCTTTGGTTATTCTATAGGGGGGTTAAGTGTAGGAGAAGCAAAACCCTTGATGTATGAGAGTGTTGATGTGGTCACAGAGATTTTACCTTCTGATAAACCAAGATATTTGATGGGAGTGGGTACGCCTATTGATATTATAGAAGCTGTAGATAGGGGCGTGGATATGTTTGACTGTGTGATGCCCACCCGCAATGCTAGAAATGGCAATTTGTTTACAGATTATGGTCAAATCATGATCAAAAAAAAACAGTATGCCTTGATGGACGAGCCTATAAGTATAAACTGTAAGTGTTACACCTGTCAAAATCATAGTTTAGCTTATTTGCATCATCTTCATCGATGCAAAGAAGTTTTAGGTATACGTTTAAATACCATTCATAACATTCATTATTATCTGAGTTTGATGCAAAAAATTCGAGAAGCTATCTTTGAGGATAGGTTTGTAGAATTTAAACGAGATTATCTAGCAAAATGGAAAAGTTCTAACTGATATATAGGCTTAGCGCTGAAAAATGACATGTATAGCAAAAGATCTTAAAGAAAAATTGACCCTACTTCAAGCCTAAGGTAAGAGTGCGACTATGATTTCAAATGTTTACGCAATGGCCTCTAACGGTCAACAGGCAGCAGATTCTGGTAATATTTTTTCAGCTATGTTCCCTATGCTCATGGTTTTTGTGATTTTTTACTTCATTTTAATTAGGCCACAAAGAAAACGTGAAGATCAGCATAAAAAGTACCTTGAGAGTCTAAAAAAAGGGGATGAAGTGATTTTGCAAAACGGTATTATTGGCAAAATTACAGGTGTAACTGAAAGTGTTATTAGCCTAGAAATTGCGCAAAATACTAAGATTAAAGTTTTAAGATCAGCTGTGGCGGCCAACTATTCCCCACAAGCATTTGCTAAAAAAGGAGATCAATCACAATGAAAATGTCCAGTGCATGGAAATGGAAGGCAAGTGTTGCAGCACTTACAACTTTATTGGCCATTTATTTTGTTTTGCCAAGCTTTTTAAGTGAAACCACTTTAGAACAGTATAAATCCTATTTACCAAAATCAAAAATCAACTTAGGTCTTGATTTACAAGGTGGTATTCATATGGTTTTGGGTGTGGATGTAAACCGTGTTCTTCTTGATGAAGCAGAAAATTATGCCACAGAAATAAAAGAACTTTTAGACCGTGAAAATATTCTTTATGAATCGGTAAGCAGAGACTTTAACAGTTCAATCATTAAAATTAAACTGAATAATCCAAGCGATTTTGATAAATTTGAAGATATTTTTTACAGCCGTATAAACGCGCCAGGACAGACAGTTTTAGATGTTCGTAATGCGTCTGCTGCAGAAGGTACATTTGAAGTTCAGATTAGTTCTGAAAGAAAAGGACAAATTGAAAAGCAGACTATTTCTCAAGCTTTAGAAACATTGAGAAACCGTATTGATGAATTTGGTGTGACTGAACCTTCTATCCAAGCTCAAGGCAGTGATAGAATCGTTGTTCAATTGCCTGGATTAGAAGATCCCCAGCGCGCAAAGTCAGTTTTGGGGCAGACTGCGCAGTTGTCTTTTATGATTGTTGATGACGATAGTTTTTCTCAAGCAACTTTAGAGGAGTGGGTTAAAGAAGCGGATGAAACACTTGAGCCCGGCTATGATATCAGATCGTTGAACCGTTTTTTAAACAATAGATTGCCGGATAATCGCCGTCTTTTATTTAAGGATAATGAGTCTTCAGGTTTGGCAGGTAATATTACAACCCCAATTTTAGTTCAAACAGATAAAAAAATTACAGGTGAAATGTTGGATCATGCTCAAATAGGTTTTGATGAGAATAACTGGCCAGAAGTTCATTTAAGATACAATATGGCAGGCACACAACTTCTGGACGAAATCAGCGGTAAAAATGTGGGTAGAAGAATGGCCATTGTTTTAGATAACAAAGTTTATTCTGATCCGGTTCTGCAAGGTCGCATCAGTGATGGCAAACCAAGGATAACATTTGGATCAATTAAATCTAGAAGCGAAACCTTTGCTGAAGCTAAAGACTTGGCCGTTATTTTAAGAGCTGGAGCATTACCCGCACCGGTCGAAATTTTAGAAACAAGATCAGTAGGACCTTCGTTAGGAAGAGACTCTATTGAACATGGTTTTAATGCGATTGTTCTGGGTGTAATTTTAGTGGTAGTTTTTATGGCAATTTATTACAAGTTATCTGGTTTAGCCGCCAATGCAGCTTTAATTATCAATATAACATTTATTTTAGCTTGCTTGGCTATGATTAATGGAACACTGACTTTACCAGGTATTGCAGGCATTTTGATATCCATTGGTATGGCGGTGGATGCAAATGTTATTATTTATGAAAGAATTAGAGAAGAACTGCTTAATGGTAAAAGTATTAGAGATGCAGTTGCACAAGGTTATGAAAGAGCGCATATTACTATTGTAGATTCTAACATTACCACAGTGATTACAGCTGTTATTTTATGGTATTTTGGAAGTGGCCCAATCAAAGGTTTTGCAATCACATTGATCTTTGGTCTAATTGCCAACTATTTTACGGCTTTAACCTTTACACGTTTGTTCTTTGAATGGATTTTAAATAAATTTCAACCCAAGAGGTTATCGATATGAGCGCGTCAGCAGAGAGTCCAAAAAATTTAGGCTTTTTTCGTTTAGTTCCACTTAGGCCCCGAGTTCCTTTTGTAAAAGTTTCAAAAGTAACCTTATGGGTTAGTGTTGTGATTTTGATTTCGTGCGCATTTTTGTTGATGACGCGAGGACTTAATTACGGAGTTGATTTTAAAGGTGGAACGCAAATGCATGTGCGTTTTAATCAAGAAATGGATGCTGCAAAAATTAGAAGTATTTTAGAGCCACTGGGCTTGTCCAATGCTAGTGTCCAAGATTTTGGAGAACAAGGGGGTCAGGAGTTTTTAATCAGAATACCACCAGAAGAGGTTGATTACAGCACTTACAGTGGAACCATCTCGCAAGCTTTAGGTAACCCAAAGGATCTAAAGCTAAGATTTGGTCAAGAACGAGTCTATGTCTTTGGAAGCGGTATTTCTGACCCAGAAGAGCTTAAGAATCAATTCAATGATTTAGGAATTGAAGAGCTGCATGTAGCTTCGGTTACAGCTTATGGCTCTTTAGATCAACAAGAGTGGATGGTACAGTTTGCTGGAACTTCAAAACGAGTTTTAGATGGCCTTGCCGCTTCAGTAACAAATAAAGATGATGTAGAGGTTTTGCAAATCGAAAGTGTAGGCGCTAAAGTTGGAAGAGAGTTGCGAAACCAAGCCATTGGATCTGTACTATTCTCTATTATGCTTATTTTGATTTATATCTGGTTTAGATTTGATTTGGAGTTTGCTCCAGGGGCAATTTTAGCCTTGGTTCATGATGCTTTGTTTGTATTGGGTATTTTTTCATTATTTCAATTACAGTTTGATTTATCAATTGTGGCGGCTGTCCTGACCATTGTTGGTTTTTCAATCAATGATACCATTGTGGTTTATGATAGAGTGAGAGAAAACTTACAGACCATGAAAGGTAAAAAGTTTGAAGACATTGTAAATGTAAGTGTTAATGAAACCTTGAGTCGTACCTTGCTTACTTCTGGCACATTATTTTTGGCAGCCATTGCTTTGCTCTATTTTGGTGGTCCGATTACTGAAAATTTTGCGCTTTCTTTTACGATTGGAGTTGTTGTTGGAACCTATTCAACAATTTTTATAGCTTCACCATTAACAATTTATTTTTATAAATATTTTCAAAAAAGAAAAGCAACGCGTTAAGGTTTTTATGGCCAAATACCATTGGCAAGAACGGCAAGTTAATCAAAGTGTTTTAGACAGCATTTTAAGTAAAACTGACCTGCCGCTTGCGGCAGCAAGGGTTGCAGCCAATCGTTTGAGCAAAGACGATAATATTGATCTTTATATAGACCCTAACTTACAACACATGTTATCCCCTTTAGGGATTGTTGGTTTAGAACAAGCAGCGCAAGCAATTGCTGCGGCTGTGATCAAAGAAAAAAAATTTTTAATTCATGGTGATTTTGACGCGGATGGAATTAGTTCATGCGCCTTATTGACTCATTTTTTTAGATCTTTAAATGTTGAGGTTGTTCCTTTTGTTCCAAATAGATTAAAAGAAGGGCATGGCTTGTCCTTGAATGCTTTGAAAATTGCTCAAGAAGAAGCATGTGATTTGGTTATAACCTGTGATTGTGGTTCTTCTAATAAAGAGGAAATAGAACAGTTTAGAGCAGCTGGTATTGATGTGATTATCACAGACCACCATCAAGCAGGAGATTCTGTTGACGCTGACTGTATTATTGTTAACCCGCAATTGGCGCAAAATATTGAGTATCAAAACTTGGCCGGCGTTGGGGTGGCTTTTATGTTGTGTGTTGGTATTAGATCAGCCTTGCGCGAAAAACACTATTTTGATCAAAAAGATGAACCTAATCTAAAACAGTTATTGGATATTGTGGCCTTGGGAACCATAGCAGACTTAACACCATTAAAAGGTTTAAATCGTTTGTTTGTTAAAGAAGGCTTGAGACAGTTAAGTAAAAGTCAAAAACCAGGTATTGTTGCTATGAGAAATTGCGCGGGTATTTCTACAGGGGCAAAATTGTTAAGTGAAGATGTTGGTTTCAAGCTAGCTCCCAGAATCAATGCTGCGGCGCGTTTAGGTTATGCTGATGTTGCTCTAGAGACATTGCTGGCTCAGGATGTTATTCAAGCTACAGAACTGGCTACAAAACTTGAGACATATAATACACAAAGAAAAAGTTTACAAAAGACCATTTTAAGCAATGCTAAAGATATGGCGCGTAGGCAAATATCTTTGGGTGAACGCTGCATTGTTTTATGTAGTAAAGATTTTCATCCAGGAATTAATGGCTTGGTTGCACAACAGTTGAGTCAAGAGTTTGCTATGCCTGCTATAGTTTTTTATGAAGATGGAGAGATTGCCAAAGGTTCTGCAAGAAGCTTTTCTGGATTTAATTTGATGGACTTGTTTGAGCATGCAAAAGATCATATGTTGCAATATGGAGGACATAAGCAAGCAGGCGGAGGTAGTGTTGCCATGCAAAACTTTTCAATGTTTTTAAGTTCTTGTCAGCAGTTTATGAAAAAACAAGCCAATACAGGTATTGTTCAAAAGTTATATGATGGAGTTTTAGAACACGAATTTATAAAAAAAGATTTGATAGAAGCGTTAAATCACTTAGGGCCTTTTGGTATGGGGCATGAAGAACCTTTATTTAAGTTTACTGTAAAACCCATTGATGTTCGTTGCTTATCTAACAAGCATTTAAAATTTAAAATAGAAAATCAGGGACAAGTCATAGACTGTATTGGTTTTGATTTTTGGCAACAGTTTGAATCTTTGTCTAGCCAACAACATGAGTTTGATATTATTGCACGCCCAGAAATTAATGTTTGGCAAGGCTATGAAAATATACAGTTGCGGATCGCGGATATTTTATAGCAATGATATAAAGTTCATAAATATTAATGATAAAATAAATTTGTTTTGAGTGATCAAGTTATTTATGGAGATATGAAGTTGATTTTAGAAGATGATTTAATAAAAAAAGCCTTAGAAGCCTTTGAAACAAAAGAGTATCAGGTTGCCTCTAAATTATTTCAAGAAGTGTTTATTAGGTCTAAAAAATCTATAGATTGTTTTAATGCTGTAGTCTGTTTAATATATTTGAAAAAATTTGATGATGCAGAAGAGAAATTTATAAATGTAGTCAAAGCTTGGAATGATGAAGTAGATAATAGAACAGCCCCACCTGACACGGATCAGATTAATCTGGCATCACTAACATATAATTTTATGCGCTATTTGATTCAATTTAAAGAGTACAATCGAGCATGGAAGTATTTTCTGGATATGCTCGGTGTTTACAAACATCTAAAAATTACAGATTCAACATTTTTATATCTTAGGGGAATCCCTTTTTTTATAGACTTTATTACTGCAATGGATCTTTTATTTGCGGAATTAACGATTTATCAAAAAAACAAAAAGCTTTACATGATTTAAAGCAACATATTGATGATGAAGGTTTGAAGATTCTAGAGTCGAAGATAGTATTGTGATTCAGGAAAATAAAGCTGTCTGATAATAATGAGAGTTGCTTAGAGCATAATGTTTTTACAAGGTGTATAATTTAAAAAAAATATGAAATGATTGCCCTTTTGCGTTAAATCGGTTAGCGTTTAAGTTATTAATATCACGGTATTAACACCGATTGTTCAAAAAAATAAAAAAAGGAGCCATAGAGTCATGCAAAGTGTTCGTTATTCTGGGGGGAAAAACAATAAAAAAAGTCAGCAAAAAATGGATACATTTTCTAACTTGATTCAGTTAACCCAGAGTATGACCAATGGTTTGTCTACCAATATTGAAAAACAAGTTTATCAATCTATTGATGAAGTTGGACGGGTTAAAAAACTATCAGAAACCGAATTAAATAATTTAAAAGTTGCGGTAAAAGCTAGAGCTCAGAGGAGTAAAGCTTTGTTAGGCTCTAGAGTTGAGCATTCTTTAAAACAAGCCTCTACGCAGTTGAGTAAAGCTTTAAGCAAAGAAGTAAGCACTGTAGAAAAAACGCTTAACCGTTTAGAAAAAAAATTAAACAAACTCGAAAAAACCAGTTGGACTAGTTAAAAAAAAACGCCAGTATTTTACTGGCGTGTGTATTGTTGTGGAATCGTGTATAAGCTTGGGCTATGAAGCAAGATCTAGAAGCATTGCAAAGTAAAATTAAGATTTTAGCAGAGATTTTTAAAGTTAATCAGTTAAAACTCGAACTAAAAGAACTTGCGCAACAAATGTCAGAAGAGGGTTTTTGGGATGATGCCGATAAAGCTGCAAAAATTCAGCAAAAAAGCAGCCGTCATGAAACAACCGTTAGAACCTTTGATCAGCTGCAACAGAATATTCAAGATGCCATAGACTTTGTTGATATGGCTGATGGTGATGCTCAAATGTTAGCAGAAGCACAAAGCTTATTCAAAAAAGTTGAAAAAACAGTAACCGATTTAGAGTTTAAGCGTATGCTTAGTGGTGAGATGGATGCAAGCTCGGCTATTTTAAGTATTAACAGTGGAGCAGGTGGAACAGAATCTCAGGATTGGGCAGATATGCTGTTACGTATGTATTTGCGGTGGGCAGAAAAAAAAGGTTTCAAAGCTAATATTGTAGATATATTGCCGGGAGAAGAAGCTGGTATCAAAAATGTGACGGTAACCATTGATGGTGAGTATGCCTATGGCTATCTAAAGGCAGAGCAGGGTATTCATCGCTTAGTCAGAATTTCACCTTTTGATTCTAATGCGCGTAGGCATACTTCTTTTGCATCAGTTGCGACTGTTCCTCAAGTTGAAGATGATGTTGATATTGAAATATTAGAAGAAGATTTGCGCATTGATACTTTTAGAGCTTCAGGCGCTGGCGGACAACACGTTAACACAACGGATTCTGCCGTAAGAATAACCCATATCCCAACCAACACGGTGGCCAGTTGTCAAAACGAGCGTTCTCAACATAAAAACAAAGCGCAAGCCATGAAAATTCTTAAAGCCCGCTTGTATGAAAAGCAACAGCAAGAGAAAGAAAAAAAGCAGGCTGAGCTAGCAGGTGAAAAAAAAGGGATTGATTTTGGTAGTCAAATTCGTTCATACACCATGCAACCGTATCAGCTGATTAAAGATCATAGAACCAATACAGAGTCTGGTAAAGTCCAAGCAGTGCTTGATGGTGACATTGATGAATTTATTAAAAGTTACTTGTTGCAACAGGCATAATTAGTGATGTTTAATAAAAAAAATATTTCTGTACAGATTAGAGAAAAACAAAAAGGTTTAGGGTAAGACAGGGCGGCTTACCACATATACGATAACAAGATGCTGGGTGTATTTGTGTCAGATGGTGTTGGTGGTTCTGCCAATGGAGCTTTAGCAGCAGAATATTTTATAAACTTTTTCAAAGAAAAAAATTAGAAACAGACTTAGCATATTTGCCCGCACAGCTTTATGATTTTTTTGAAATTGTTGATCGTGAAATTATGGAGAATGTTGATGATGGCGAGTGCACTGGGGTAGCTTTTTTTTAGCTAACAACTACTGTGTTGGTTGTAGTGTTGGAGATTCTGAAGCATGGATTTTTTCAAACACAGATCAAAAAAACTTAACTAAAAATCAAATTCAAAAACCTTTTTTGAGAAGTTGTAAATCGCAACCAACTGTTTTTGTTGATCAGAAGGTAGTTGGGAGTATTTTTCACTTCTATAGCCAAGTCTTAAACTAAAGTTCTAAATATATAAAAATACATAGATTTATAGCGTATTTAACGTTAAGAAACCCATTCTATGAGTGAACAAACACAACCTTTGTTTTGGGCAGATGAACATGCCAATGAAATTGTAGAGCAAAAAAAAGAAGTCGTGGTGGCTACCGGGATTTCTCCATCAGGATACATTCATGTTGGTAATTTTAGAGAAGTGGCCACCGCAGATGCTATTGTAAGAGCAGTAAAAGACAAAGGTCAGGCAGTAAGGTTGATCTATATTGCGGATAATTATGACCCATTGCGCAAAGTTTATCCTTTTTTAGATGAAAAAACCTATGCCCCGTATGTGGGGAATGCACTTTCGGAAATTCCTTCGCCAGAGCCCGGTTTTCCAAGTTACTCTGAGCGTTTTTTACACCCTTTTTTACAAGCCTTAAAAAGCTTGGATATCAATATTGAATTGGTCAAGGCGGATGAGTTGTATAAGCAGGGAGCCTTTTTAAATAATACGCTTAAGGCTTTAGAGCAAACTCAAGACATCAGAAAGATTTTAAAATCGGTTACCGGTAAAGATACCGAAGATGATTGGTCTCCTTTTACGCCCATATGTGAAAAAGATGGTCGTATGGATACCACCCAAGTTCTATCGTATGACTTAGAAAAAAAACAAATTGAATACAGTTGTTCAGCCTGTGGTCATAAGGGTATTAGAGATATTCAAGGCGGTGGCAAGTTGACCTGGCGTGTTGATTGGCCAGCACGTTGGCAAATGTTGGGAGTTACTGTTGAGCCTTTTGGTAAAGACCATGCTTCAAGAGGTGGCTCATACGATACCGGAAAAATTATTGCCAAAGAAATTTTTGATTATGAAGCACCTTATCCAATCATTTATGAATGGATTGGCCTTAAAGGTGTGGGCGACATGTCTTCCAGTAAAGGAAATGTTATTTCAATCAATGATATGTTAGAGGTTCTTCCTCCTGAAGTTCTTAAATACTGGGTGTTTAAAGCTAAACCTAATAAACATTTATCGTTAGATCCTTCCATTCCAATATTAAGTCTAATGGATGAATACGATGACCCTGAATCCAATAATAAACAACAGCGAGCTTTTGAGTTAGCTCAGATTTCAAGTTCCCCTAGTTTAGGCGTACCGTTTAAACATCTTATTTCATTGGTGCAAATTCATGATGATGTCAATGATGTAGCCAGTACACTTGAACGATCTGGTTACAAAGATATTGATAAAACAGTTTTATCTTCAAGAATGACTTATGCCAAGCAATGGTTAGAAAAATTTGGACCAGAAGACATGAAATTCTCTGTTCAAAAACAATTGCCTGACTTAGCCAAAACTTTATCAGCACAACAAAAACAAACCTTGAAGCTGATAGGAGATAGGTTAGAAGAGAAGATGTCGGCTCAAGATATTCATGAGCTTATTTATGCCATTAAAAATGAATTGGACTTAAACCCTAAAGATATTTTTTATGCGATTTATGCATCTATTTTGGGTAAAGATAAAGGTCCAAGAGCAGGCTTTTTCTTATCTATTTTAGATACAGCTTTTATTAAGCAGAGGTTTGCTGAAGTATAAGGCTGTAGTTATTATGAATCGTTCTTACGAATATTTTATTGGTCTTAGATATCTTTTATCTAAAAAGAAACAGACTTTTTTATCAGTAATCAGTTGGATTTCTGTATTGGGTATTGCAGTTGGTGTAATGGCTTTAACCGTTGTTTTATCCGCTGTGTCTGGCTTTCAAGAAGACTTTCGTAAACGAATTTTAGGTAATAATGCCCCTTTGATTGTATTTAATCATGAAGGCAATATTTATAATTATGAGCCAGTCTATGAAGATATAATGGCAACCTCAGGAGTAACCGGAGCCAACCCATTTGTTTATGGCGAAGTATTAATGGTTTCTGAAACTGGGCGGTCTTCTGGGGGAGTAATTTATGGGGTTAATCCTGATCGTGTCAAAAACGTTACTTCACTCAATGATGACATGAATAGAGGTAAGCTTGAAGACCTTAAAACTACATCTGGTTTGCCAGGCATTATTTTGGGCAATGATATTGCAGAAAACCAACTTTTTGTTAGTGTTGGATCTACAATTAGTATTGTATCTCCAGAAGGCGAGCTAAGTCCTTTTGGGTTTGGACCCAAGTTGAGAAAATTCGAAGTTGTTGGAACCTTTAAAAGTGGACTTTTTGAATTTGATACCAAGAGTGCTTACGTATTATTAGAAGATGCTCAAAGTTTTCTAGGCGTTGAAAATGCCGTAGCCGGTATACAAGTAATGGTGAAGGACTATGAAAAAAATGCCAAACCTGTTGCCGTAGAGTTGTATAAAAACTTAGGATCGTCGTTTTATGTTAGGCATTGGATGGAGTTAAACAAAGACTTGTTTAATGCTTTTAAACTAGAAAAAACAGTATTTTTTATTGTGGTTGTTATGATTGTATTGGTGGCGTCATTTAATATTATTAGCACCTTAACCTTGTTGGTTTTAACCAAGTCACGTGAAATCTCTATTTTAAAAACCTTAGGAGCAACACGCAAAAGTATTGCAAAAATATTTATGTTTTGTGGTTTTGTTTTAGGTGCGCTTGGAACTTTATTGGGCTTAGCTTTAGGAGTTTTTGGTTGTTATATGTTGGAACATCACTTTCCTTTTCCACTCAACGCCAATGTTTACCAAGTAGATCACTTACCCATAAGAATTGACGCATTAGAGTGGACCTGGGTAGGACTATGTGCGCTGAGTATTAGCTTTTTATCTACTTTATATCCGGCCTTTAAAGCTTCGCAATTAGAGCCTTCAGAAGGAATTCGTCATGACATATAGTTCAAACCTTTCCATTAAGGCAGAAAACATTGCCAAAGCGTATACTAAAAACAATCATGAAACTGTAGATGTTTTAAAAAATCTTAATTTTGAAATCAACAGTGGTCAGTCCGCTGCAATTGTTGGACACTCAGGTTGTGGGAAATCTACATTTTTACAAATTTTAGGAACATTATTGAAACCTAATTCCGGACAGGTTTTAATTGGCAATGAAGCTATTTTTACTAAAAAAGATCGTGAATTATCATCTTTTAGAAATAAGAACATTGGCTTTGTTTTTCAATTTCATCACTTGTTGCCAGATTTTACAGCCACTGAAAATGTAGCAATTCCTTTGTTAATGCAGAAGATGGATGTTCAGAAAGCGCTTAAAAAAGCAGAAGCCGCATTAAAAGAGGTTCACTTGTTAGACCGCAAAGATCATAAGCCTTCTGCTATGTCTGGGGGAGAACAGCAGAGGACTGCTATAGCAAGAGCCTTGGTCACGCAGCCCAAAATTGTTCTTGCCGATGAGCCTACTGGTAATTTGGATGAAGAAACGGGGGCCAGTGTAGGGCAATTGCTGTTTGAGCATGTCAAGCAACATCATTGTGCATTAGTTGTTGTAACTCATAATAGAAACTTGGCTAAGTCAGCAGATCGTGTATTAAGGTTGAGCAATGGCTGTTTGATCCCGGAAAATATGGATTAATAGTGATTGTTGTAAAATTATGCAAAAGTATTTTAACATAGTTTTTTCTAAGCTTTTTCCCATTGTATTTGGGTTGGTTTTTTTTATATTTACTGTTGATCAAGTGCATGCTCAAAGCATCCGCAGTATTAACGTAATAGGTAATAAGCGGGTTGAAAAAGATGCAGTTTTAGCCGTAGTCAGTCACCAAAAAGGAGATTCACTGGATAGGCAAAAAGTAAAAGCAGACATTGAAAATATTAATGCCTTAGGTTTTTTTTCTAAAATTGAAGTTTCAATCAATGAACAAGGAGATCTTCTTTACACCCTTCAAGAAAAACCTTTTATTGATAAAATAAAATTTTTAGGCAACACCAACGAAAAAGAAGATACTTTAAGAGAAAAGTTAGAGATAAAAGCTTATAGTTTTTTAAATGAAGAGGACTTGCAACGCTCTTTAGATAATATTAGAGATCATTATACCAGTAAAGGCTATTACTTAGCTGACTTGGATTACAGTATAGAAAAATTGGAAAATGATAAGCAAGGCAGTGTCTTGACGATTCGAATTGACGAAAGTAAAAAAGTTAAAGTTACGCGTATCAGTTTTATTGGCAATACCATTTTTAGTGAAAAAGAATTGAAGAGTTTTTTGTTTACCAAAGAAAAGAATTTTTTAAGTTTCATTTCAACTTCCGGAACATATCAAAAAGATATGTTAGAGCAAGATAAGCAAATTATTAAAAGTCGTTATGGAAATAAAGGCTATATCAATGCAAAAATACTTGAGCCTTTGATTAAAATTACATCTGATAAAAGTGAAATTCATATCTTTTTTAATATTGAAGAAGGTGAACAATACACTGTTGGTAATATTGATATAGATGGCGAACTCTTAGAGCCCAAAGAAAAATTATTAGAAAAAGTTAAACTTAAATCAGGAGAAGTTTTTGATACGCTAACATTACAACGTGACATAGCCAGTTTATCAGATGTCTATGCAAAAAAAGGTTATGCCTATGTTAACGTGATTCCTCAAGACCAGAGAGATGAAAGCAATAAAGTGGTTAGCATTATCTATGTTATGCAGCCAGGTCCAAAAATAAAAATTAATCGCATTCAGTTTGTAGGTAACCAAAGCACCAGGGATAAAGTGTTAAGGCGAGAAATCGAAATTCATGAGGGTGATATATACGACATTGAAAAAATTCGTAACTCAAAAGCCAATATTGAGCGTTTAGCTTTATTTGAAGAGGTGCGCCTTAAAACACCCAAAGCGGATCAAGACAATTCAATTGACTTAATATTTGAAGTTAAAGAAAAAGAAACGGGCAGTTTTAATATTGGTGCTGGTTTTAATACTTTAGATTCTTTTCAGTTGTTAGGCACGGTACAAAAACGTAATCTTTTTGGTTATGGCGTGGATTTAAATTTAAACGCAAGAATTGGTGGTAGGACACAGGCCTTTAACCTAACGTACAGTGATCCCTACTTTTTAGATAGTAATTGGGGAATGAATCTAAGCGCATTTAATATTGAGCGGCAATATTTTGATTTTGACTTAACCTCAAGAGGGGGTTCATTAGGGTTTGATTATTTACTTTATCAAAAAGGCTTAGAGCGTATTAGAATAGGTTTGACTTATTCATTGGTAGATCAAATCTTATCTGATTTAAGGCCAACGGTTGAAAATGTCTTTACTGGTGGGCTAACATCAAGCGTTACCACTGCTTTAGTGAGAGATACCCGTAATAAAGTTTTTGAACCTGATGCAGGCTCTTACTTAAAACTTTCGCAAGAGTTAGCAGGAGGACCTTTTGGTGGAGAAAATGCATTTTCAAAAAGTGAGTTTGATGGGCGTTGGTTTTTTCCCGCGTTTAGAAAGAGTAAAATTCCGGTCATAAAAGATTCAGTTTTTGCATTGCATTTTGAAACTGGTTATGTGGCACCTTTAAATAGTGACCAGAGAGTCCCTTTGTTTGAGCGATATTTCCCTGGAGGTATTTTAAGCTTGAGAGGTTTTCGTATCCGATCTTTGGGGCCAAAAATTCAAGTGGCCTCCAGCAACGACCCTTCCAACTTACAGACTTCAGATTTTGTTATTGGGGGTAATAAACAGGTTATTTTTAATGCTGAGTATCTGTTTCCAATTGTTAAAGCCGCCAATATCAGGGGGGTTATGTTCTTTGATATGGGTAACGCATTTGACAATGGGGAAAGTATGTTTACTTTTGCCGGACAAAGGCAAAGCGTAGGTTTTGGGGTTAGATGGTTTTCGCCCATTGGGCCTTTACGTTTTGAATGGGGTTACCCATTGGATAAAAAAGAAGACGAAAACAACGTAGTATTTGACTTTACCATTGGTTCGTTGTTTTAAGAGGGGATATGATGAAAAAAGTAAATCAATTTTTAAGTGTTTTGGTTCTAACCCTTTGTGTGAGTTCTACGGCTTGGGCAAAGATAGCTGTATACAGTGCTCAAAAGGTTGTTGATACCATTGAAGAAGGTAAAAAAGCGCGTGCTAAAATGGAAACGGCCATGAATGAGCTTTCTGGTCTTGAAAAAAACTTAAAAGATTTAGAGAGTGATATGATTGCTAAGCAAGAAGAGTTTGGTAAAATGCGTTTGGCATGGGATAAAAAGGTTCTTGAACAAAAACAAAATGCAATCATCAATGCACAAAAAAATATGCAAGGTGAATTTACCGAATATCAAAAAAAGCGTGCACAAGTTGAAAAACAAGAATTAGAGTTTAGAGCAGACATAGGTAAAAAAATTCAAGAAGTGATTAAAAAAATTGCTACTACAGGCTCTTATGATTTAATTTTAGAGGAACTTGAAGGTGGTGTTCATTATGTTAAGCCTTCTATGAATATTACTGATTTGGTGATTAAAGAGTACAACAAAGTGCATAAAAAATAAGACTTTTTAGATGATATATTTCAATTCAATTTTTACAATATGATAAAGGCACGTAGCTCAGTGGGAGAGCGCTACCCTGACACGGTAGAGGTCGGCAGTTCAATCCTGCCCGTGCCTACCATTGCATACAATAATTCAATAACCCAATAACAATGAAGAGAAGATCTTGATTAATTTAACCTTACCCAATGGAGATATAAAACAAGTAGAATCAGGAAGCTGTGGTCTTGATGTTGCACAGATGATTGGTGCAGGCTTAGCAAAAGCGGCCCTAGCCATTAAATACAACGGCAAGCTTGTTGATTTAAGAACCCCTCTATTGGAGGACGGTACATTTTCTATTATTACAAGTAAAGATCCTCAAGGCCAAGAAGTGATTAAACACTCAGCTGAGCACATTATGGCGCAAGTGGTAAAAGAAATTTGGCCCAATGCACAGGTAGACGTAGGTAGAACAGATCACAGTGAAAAATTTCAGTATGATTTTAAAGTAGACCAGCCGTTTACTGAAGAGGATTTGGAAAAAATTGAAAAAGCCATGCAAAAAAGCATTGAACAAAAACATGTTTTTTCACGGCAGGTTGTGACTAGAGAAGAAGCAAAAACAATTTTTAAAGAAAAAGGTGAGTTGCTTAAGCTAGAGCGTTTGGCAGATATTCCTGAAGGTGAAGATATCTCTATATTTAGTCATGGTGGTTTTGTTGATTTATGCAGAGGTCCGCATGTGCAACATGCTGGACAAATTGGAGCAGTAAAAATTTTAGACGCATCAGCATCTTATTTTAAAGGTGATGAAAACAATGAAGTTTTGCAAAGAATTTATGGTACTGCATTTTCTAGCAAAGCAGAACTTAAAGACTATTTAACTTTGATTGAAGAGGCCAAACGAAGAGATCATCGCAAATTGGGCAAAGAGTTGGATTTATTCAGTGTGTCCGATGAAGTAGGGCCTGGTTTAATTTTATGGCACCCAAAAGGAGCTTTACTCAGACATTTGGTAGAAGAGTTTTGGAAACAACAACATTTACAAAATGGCTACGATTTTGCTTATACACCTCACATTGCCAAGTCCAAGCTTTGGGAAACTTCTGGTCATACTGAGTTTTATCAAGAAAATATGTTCTCCGGTATGGATGTGGATGATCAAGGCTACCTGGTCAAGCCCATGAATTGTCCTTTTCATGTGCAAATTTTTAAGTCAAAGTTAAAGAGTTACAGAGACTTACCTGTTCGGATAGCTGAGCTTGGCACAGTCTATAGATATGAGCGGTCAGGGGTATTGCATGGTTTATTGCGTGTGCGAGGATTTACTCAAGACGATGCCCATTTATTTGTAGCGCCCAAGCAGTTGAATGAAGAAATTTTTAAAGTTTTGCAGTTTGTGCAAAAAATGTTTGCCCGTTTTGGTTTTCATGAATATGAGATTTATCTCTCAACTCGACCAGAAAAATCCGTAGGTACAGATGAAGATTGGGCTCTGGCAACAGAAGCTTTACAGGGTGCTTTAGAAAAATCTGGTTTATCTTACAATGAAGACCCAGGCGAAGGGGTTTTTTATGGGCCAAAAATTGATATTAAAATTAAAGACTCCATTGGTAGATCTTGGCAATGTGCCACGATCCAGGCAGACTTTAATTTGCCCATGCGGTTTAATTTGCAGTTTGTCGATGACGATGGTCAGAAAAAAGCACCCATTATGATTCATAGAGCATTGTTTGGTTCTATTGAACGCTTTTTAGGCTGTTTGATTGAGCATTATGCCGGTGTTTTTCCGTTTTGGTTGGCACCTGTGCAGCTAAAGCTTTTACCGATTACTCAAGATCATCATAACTATGCAAAAACTTTAAAAACAGAGCTTGCGTCTAAAGGATTTAGGGTAGAGTTAGATGATAGAAGTGAAAAGTTGGGCTATAAAATTAGAGAAGCACAAATAGAAAAGGTTCCTTTTGCTCTTGTAATTGGTGATCAAGAGCTTAAAGATAAAACCGTATCTTTACGGGCAAGAGGCCAAAAAGATATGAAAACATACAGTTTAGATGCATTGGTTGCATTTTTACATGAAAACATGGAGGAGAAATAGCTACGTGAAGAAAACTGAATTTAAACAACGGGTCAATAGAATGATCCGAGTGCCAAAAGTGCGTGTTATCGGCCCGGATGGCGATCAATTAGGGATTTTAGATACGCAAGAAGCACTGAGAATTGCTCAAGACAAACAACTGGACTTGATTGAAATTTCTCCAACAGCTAGACCTCCTGTCTGTAAAATCATGGATTATGGTAAATTTAAGTACCAGCAAAAGAAAAAAAGCCAGGAAGCTAAGAAAAATCAAAGTGTTATTCAGGTCAAAGAAATTAAAATGCGACCTTCAACCGATCAACACGACTTTAACTTTAAGCTTAAACATATTGCTAGATTCATTACTGAAGGCAATAAAGTCAAGGTCACCATCCGTTTTAGAGGTAGGGAAGTTGTTCACTCTGATTTAGGATTAAATATGTTAAACAAGATCAGTCAAGAGCTTGAAGATCGTTGCACCATTGATCAAGCACCTAAACTTGAAGGACGCAATATGACCATGGTTTTAGGACCAAAAAAGTAAATAAAAGATTGATTTGCGCTTAAAAATAGTTTATTGAGTGCGGTCTATACGGATGTTTATGGGTAAGGGCCCAAACGAAGGAGAAAAGCAAAATGCCTAAAATGAAAAGCAGAAGAGGCGCGGCGAAACGTTTAAAAATTACGAAGAGTGGCAAAATTAAGGCTAAAAAAGCCAATTTAAGACACATTTTAACTTCTAAGGACCCAAAGCGCAAAAGACAGTTAAGAAAGCGCATGTATATAGCTGCTGTGGATGAAGCAAGAGTATTAAAAATGCTTCCGTATGGTTAAGGTTATACAGCAAAATAATACGATATAATAGATTTTGTATATTGAAAGAGGGATAGAGAGATGCCTAGAGTAAAAAGAGGATTTAAGGCCAACAGAAGACGTAAAAAGCTTATGGATAGAGCTGAAGGCTTTAGAGGAAGACGTAAGAACTGTTATTCTTTAGCAGCAATTGCTGTTGAACGTGCTTTAGATAATGCATACACCGGTAGAAAAAATAGAAAGCGTGATTTTAGAAGACTTTGGATTCAAAGAATCAATGCTGCCACAAGAAACTTTGACTTAAGCTACAGTAGTTTCATGAACTTACTAAAAAAATCTGGCGTAGAATTGAACCGCAAAGTTTTGGCAGATATTGCAGTAAAAGACCCAAAAGGTTTTGAAGATATTGTAAATACTGTTAAAAAAGCTGCGTGAGTTTAGATAAATTAAAAACCATTTATAAACAAGCTGAGCAAGACCTTGCAAAACTTAAGGATCTTGCTCAACTGAATAATAAAAAGGCTCATTATTTGGGTAAACAGGGCCTACTCAAAGACTTTCTTAAAGATATATCCAAGCTGAGTAATGATGAGAAAAAAGTTTTTGGCAAAGAAGTCAACGCTATTAAGAGTAGTCTTGAAGAAAAATTTCAGGATAAAAAAGTTGAATTAGAAAATAAGCTGGAAACAGTAAAGCTTGCGTCTGAAAAAATTGATATCACTTTACCAGGAAAAAAAATGCCTCCTGGGTCATTGCACCCATTAACAATAGTTGAGAACGAAATAATTGATGCCTTAAAATCTTTGGGATTTACGGTTGCTACTGGGCCAGAAATAGAATCAGATTATTATAATTTTGAGGCACTTAACTTTCCTATAAACCATCCAGCTCGTGATATGCAAGATACATTTTTTGTTGATCAGAAAACAGTATTAAGAACACATACTTCGCCTGTCCAGGTGCGATGTATGCGAAAAAGCGAGCCGCCACTGCGTATTATTGTTCCCGGCCGTGTATATAGAAACGACGCGGACTCAACCCATTCTCCTGTCTTTCATCAAGTTGAAGGACTTTGTGTGGACACAGATATTCATTTTGGCGACTTGAAGGGAACTTTAGAAACATTTATTAAAATGATTTTTGGAAGCTCTGTTAAAACAAGATTTAGGCCTAGCTTTTTTCCATTTACTGAGCCAAGCGCAGAAGTTGATATTATGGGAAAAAATGGCTGGATGGAAATTTTAGGCTGCGGCATGGTTGATCCTAATGTATTTAATGCTGTCATAAAATTACGCCAAGAGTCAAGTGAAGAGTCATCGTACAATCCTGAAAAAATATCAGGTTTTGCTTTTGGTTTAGGTGTAGAGCGTATAGCCATGCTTTTATATGGTATCGATGATATTCGCGGGTTTTATGAAAATGACACTCGGTTTATTGGCCAGTTTGGATAAGGTTTAAGGACAAACAATTTTATAGATAAAAAGTTTTTATTTTGTTTTCTAGAGTAAAACATATAATTTTTTTAGTAAGAAAGATTAAGGCTTTATGAAAGTTTTATTAAGTTGGTTAAACGAATATTTGATAGATAAAGTTGACGCTAAAACCGTAGAAGAATCTTTGTTAAGGGTTGGTATCGAAGTTGATAAAGTCCAGCCTCTAGGAAAAGGTTTAGAACATGTTGTAGTTGCAAAAGTGAAGGATTTTGTTCCACATCCTAATGCGGATAAGTTACGTTTATGTGACGTTACAGATGGAAAAGAAAATTATAAAATTGTTTGTGGAGCTAAAAATTTTAATAAAGGTGATCATGTGGCTTTAGCCAAAGTTGGGGCTGATTTACCCAATGGCTTAAAAATCAAAGCATCAAAAATTAGAGGCGAAGAGTCATTTGGTATGTTGTGTTCTAAAGAGGAGCTTGGTCTAGCCAAAGACGATGAAGATGGAATTATAGTTTTTTCAGATAAAGTAAACTTAGGGGAATTAGCTGCAAAACAATTGGGTTTAGATGATACTTTATTTGAATTAGAGTTAACACCAAACAGAGGTGATTGTTTGAGTATAATTGGGGTTGCAAGAGAAGTAGCTGCGGCACTCAATGGTAAAAGTAAAAGCTTAGACTATGGTACAGGAACAGATGACAGTTCAGTGCAAATTGAGATTGTAGAAAAACAACATGTTGATTGCTACACTTTGGTAGAAATTAATGGCATAGAATGTAAAACAAGTGAGCAAAAAATTATCAATCGTTTAGAAACCGTTGGCCAAAGATCAATCAATGCTGTTGTTGACATTGGCAATTATTGCATGTTTGAAACGGGACAACCCATGCATGGTTTTGATCGAGATAAACTGGTTGGGAAAATATTTGTTCGTTTTGCGCAATCAGGTGAAAAACTACTTTGTCTAGATGATATTGAACGTAGTTTGAATGAACAAGATTTAATTATTGCAGATGAAGAGGGACCCATAGCCATTGCTGGAGTCATTGGTGGCGCAAGAGCAAAAGTTACACTTGAAAGCAAAAATATTTTATTAGAAGCAGCTAGTTTTGATGCGGGCTTAATCAGACAAACAGCCAAAAGATTAAAACTTTCAACCGAAAGTTCTTATCGATTTGAGCGTCATGTTGATCCCAAAGCCGTATGGCCCAGTGCACTGAAAGCGGCAAAGCTTATAATTAAAACATGTGGTGGACATCAAGCGTCTACAACATGGTATGAGAGTGAACAACATAAAGAGCAAGACTATATTTTAAAGCAACATACCATCAGTAGAGTTTTAGGAACAGACTTGCCAGAAGCAGGTGAGTGTCTTTCACGGCTAGGTATGTCTGTACAAAAATATGGGGATGATCTTAGGGTTGAAGTTCCAACCTACAGACATGATATCACTAGAGAAATTGATCTTGTTGAGGAAGTGGCAAGAATTTACGGCTATGATAATTTTAAAGGCACAATCCCAAGATTGAATACATCTACTTCAATACAAGATGAATTTACAAATAATAATAAAATAAAGTCGGTTTTAAAGTGTTCTTCTTACCATGAAGTTAAAAACTACAGTTTTTTTTCAAAAGAAGATTCAAAGTTAAATTTATTTTGGCATAAAGAAGCAATTGCCTTGAAAAATGCTTTAAATGAAAAAACGGAGTGGATGCGAAATAGTCTTATTCCAGGATTACTCAACAACTTAAACTTTAATTACAGCCAACAACATAAAGGCCTTAAAATTTTTGAGATATCTAAAACTTATGGAAAACATCCATCATTAGATAATACGGACTCACCTGCAAGTGAAAAAAAATGTTTGGCTATGCTTATCAGTGGTAAAGCAGATGAAAAAAAATGGTATGCCAGTGAACAAGAAGATTTAGATTTTTTTACCTTAAAAGGTGATTTAGAAACAGTTTTTGAACAGTATGCTTTGGGACAGTTAATGTGGCAAGAGACACAAGACATTGAGTTTTTGCATCCTGGGAAGTCTGCCTTGATTCAATTTCAAAACAAAACCATAGGATTTATGGGTGAGGTTCACCCTTCAGTTTGTAGACGCTATGATGTACCCAGATGTTATGTTTTGGAAATAGAGACTCAAGCCATAGAAAACATGCTAGTAAGAAGAAAAAAGTTCAAAAGCTTTTCAACTTACCCAAGCATAACCAGAGATTTTAGTTTTGTTGTTGATAACAGCCTTGCAGCTGGAGAGTTTATTGATTTTGTTGTCAAACAAAAAATAAAAAACTGTGTTGATGTACAACTGTTTGATCTATTTGAATCTAAGAAGTTGGGCAAAAATAAAAAAAGCATTGCTATTAAATTAAAGTTTCAATCTAACGAAGAAACTTTACAAGATAAAGATATCGATAAACAATGCGATAAATTATTAAAAACAATTGATAAACAATACAATTTAGAAGTGAGACAATAGAATTATTTACACTGTTGACAGTCGATCATTTTTAAGCTTAAAATTGGTGTGCTTTGGAAGAGTTTAGAGTTAAAATAGGACAAACCATACCCAATAAAATTTTTTTTAAAATTGGTGAGGTCGCAGAAATTACGCAATTAGAACCTTATGTTTTAAGGTATTGGGAAAATGAGTTTAATTTTAAACTTAATAAAACCAACCACAAACAGCGACTTTATCAGCGTAAAGATATCAATGAGATTTTATTGGTAAAAAAGCTCTTGTACGATGATAAATTTACAATTGCGGGTGCAAAAAAGAAAATTAAAGAGATTAAAAAAAAGCAGCGTCAGAATCAGCTTAGCTTGGTCTATGATGTGCCCAAAGATAAAGTTTTAGCAAATAAAAATAACAAAAACATAAATGACACTACAATAAAAAAGCCCAATTCTGGCATATTGGCCATAAAACGTGAGCTCAATGCAATTTTAGATGAATTAAAGTTATTCAAGTAATGATTTATCTTGATCACCACGCCACAACCCCCTGTTTAGAAGTTGTGATAGAGCAGATGAACAGTTTTCATAGACGGAATTTTGCCAATATTGGCTCTATTCATGCCTTAGGAAAAAACTCACAGATAGCATTTGAAGCGATTGAGCAAAATAGTTTACAAAAAACCGGCTTATCAAAATTAAAATTGTTTTATACATCTGGCGCAACAGAGTCCATTAATATTGCTCATTTAGGGTTACTGGAGCATTGTATAACATACAATAAGCAGATTATTACCAGCAAAATTGAGCATAAAGCAACGCTGAATGTATTGGACTTTATGCAAAAGCAGGGAGTAACTGTTATTTATCTGAACGTTGATGCTTTTGGAAGAATTGACTTAGATCAATTAAGAGAGACCTTAAAGCAGCAAAATACGGCCCTAGTCAGCTTTATCCATGGTAACAATGAAATAGGGGTTATACAGGATGAGCAAGCCTGTATTGCTTTAGCCAAGCAATACGGAGCATGGGTTCATATGGATATTTCTCAATCATTATGTGTTCAGCCGTCTTTTAAAGCATATAAGGAAGTGGACATGTTGTCTTTTTCTGGGCATAAAATATATGGTCCAAAAGGAATAGGAGGGCTTGTTATTAATGAGACATCATCCAAACGCCTGCCTTTAAAACCTATTATGTATGGTGGGGGTGAGGGCAATAGCCTAAAACCTGGAACACATCCTACGGCTTTAGCGGTTGGACTATGTATAGCTTTGGCGGAATGTTTTGACCACGCACAAGAAAGACAAAAGCATTTTTTAGATTTAAAACAATATTTTTTAGATCAACTTCCTTCAGCCTTAGATGGATGGAATATGACTGGTAAGCTTGAGCACAGTTTGCCTCATAATATTCACTTAAACTTTGATGGTTTGAGTCAGGATTTGGTTCCACATTTACGCAAAATTGCAGTTTCATCTGGCTCTACCTGTAGTGCAAAAAGCAAGATGCCTTCACATGTGTTAACAGCCATTAAAATGGCAGAAAATAGGGCCATGTCTAGTATTCGTATAGGTTTGGGCTTGCACAACAGCAAAGAACATATGGAAACAGCGGTTGAAGATATAGCTTATGCAGTAAAAAAGATGCGTGAAAAAACAAGTGTTTAAAAGCTGTATATTGACTTAAAATAGGAACTCATATAGCTAAGCACGTATTGTTCGGGACGTAGCGCAGCCTGGTAGCGCACATGCATGGGGTGCATGGGGTCGCTGGTTCAAATCCAGTCGTCCCGACCATTTCTCCGATAACTATCTAAAATCATTTAATAATTTTTTCATATAGTCCTTTTGGGAAAGAAATGGGAAAGATAAAAAAATTTCATTGCTGACGGTTTTATTATTTTGAACAAACTGCTCTAGAAATTAATATTATCCAACACAGTTTGCTCTTTTTGAATTTAGAGAAATTACATTATTCATCCCTCCGTTATCAGGAGAAGGATTGGATTTTTTAATTTTACCAAATTCAAAATCAACAATGGCATCACGTTGGGTTTGCTCAGTGACTTTTGCATAATGCTGAGTGATACGAAGATCTTGATGTCCTAAAGCTGCTTGAGCACCACGAATGTTTCTCGTCTGGTTTGCATAGATTGATGCAAAAGAGTGTCTTAAAACGTGTGTAGAGCGCATGGGAAGCCCTAGTTTTTTAAAGGCATCTTTGTATGCACGTTGGATAGCATTATACTTAATCAATTCACCTTTTCTGTGAAATACCAATTGTTGTTCAGGGTTGAGCGCTTTCCATTCAGTCAGTAGTTGAACCAATTTTTCGGGCATGACAATTTTTCTAAAAACACCTGTTTTGGTGTTTTCTCGGATCTTGGGTTGTTTGGTCCAAAGATCCCAATTGCATACTCTTTTGATTTCTACTGTTTGACTTTGAAAGTTCACGCAGTCCCACATTAAACCACAAGCTTCACCTATCCGTGCTCCTGTTAAAGCTTGAAACCATGCCAAGTAATAATACATTGGGTTTGTTTCTTGTTTTAACTGAGCGAGAAATTTTTCTAAATCTTGAACAGATAAAGAAATATCAGGTTTTCCTGCCTTCTCTTTAAAGTAACAGTCTCTTCTATGGCGTTTTAAAATGGAGTGTTGAAACTTTGGGTTTTTATACTCCCGGTACCAATTAAAGATGACCGTAAGAACCTTCAATTCTCTATAAAAAGAGGTGCGAAGTTTCTTCTTCGGATATTTTGGATCAATAACATAAGAAAGCCATTGATCAATATCTGAAGCAGTAATTTCTTCTACAGGAATATCTAACATCACATTAAAATGTGAAATATCTTTGCCGTAGGTTTGCCAGGTTAGCGGAGCTAACCTGGGTGGTTTAGACCAAGCTCTCCAATCAGCAATTAATTGCCTCAAGGTATAGCTTTTGGTCTTTGATGAAGTAATATCTGACTTTTTTAAATCCTTTCGTCTCCAATTCTTAGCCTCATCGAGCGTAGAAAAGTTTTTGGTTTTTTGTTTCCACTTACCTAAAACTTTTACATTTTTGATAGCTTTGTATTTTCTAGCTCTTAGATGTGGATCAGAAGACTTAAGGTCGATATAGTCTTTCTTAGTTTCATCCCAGATTAAAATCTTAAAAATGCCAACGCATTTTTCGACTTTAACCCATTTTCTTTTTGGTTGTTTATCTTTAGTAGCCATAAAAGCTCCTTTCCGATAACCACCTTTGAATTACATGTATGTTGAATCGGACCATTCTTGGAGCAGGGCGTACCACAGGGATTTTACCTTGATAGACCCAGTTACGAATGGTACCTTTGCTGCATTTAAGCAACAAAGCCAATTCATCTACAGTCAACAAATCATCTATTCTCTTGTCAATGAACACAGAAGCATCCTGCCTCTTATGTCCTTGTATATCATACTCTGAATGATCTTTTAATGTTTCTTTTTGATTTAAATGTGAACCCGCCAAGATGCTTGGATTCAAGCTTGCACCTCAGAGTTTGATGAAACATTTGCTACTACAGGTTTCATACTACTTGATGATTTAGATTCTGATAAAACCACATTTTGTTGAGCATATTTTATCTTTTTCTGCATCATTTTTAACATGGCTTCAGGATCAAGAGATTCATCCATATCATTTAAGATAGACTTAAAGTAATCAACCTTCTGAAAATGATCAGAAATAATTCTACTTTTTTCTCTCTTAAATGAATTGTCATAGAATCTTTGTATGATCCATGAGGTCAATTTAGATGCATTTATTTTAATGTAATCATTATTATTCTTTAAATGATCTAACATTAATTCTACTGTTTTATTGGCTTGTTCATCTATATTTAAACGAACATTTTTCATTTTTTGTTTCATGTTTTTATTTCCTTTTAGTTTATTGTATAAGTTTGTTCATATTAGGAACTGACCTAACTTCTCTTGATTTTTAGCGTTTAAAAAACAAGTTAATTCAGTACCTTAAAGTTTTCACCCTAGCTACGCTCTACAAACATGGTCTCTAGTTTGTTTCTAACACTAGGTCTCTAGTAAAATTGACTTAATCAATCATAATTGTTTCTCCTTTCTGATTGGTAAATGTCACAGAACCAGAGTGGTTTATGACATCGTTGGTTTTACAAAAGTAAAAACGGTATTGTTCATCTTGGACAATACTTTGTTCAGCTTGAGTCAGGTTTTTGTAAATTTGTGGATCAGAATAAATGTATAAGACAATATTGTATTCAGCTGCTGCATAATACTGGGCAGCTTTGCTGGCATAACGTTTTTCCTTTTTGTTGATTGATTCGTACTCAATTGGAAAAACAAAGTCGCTATTCTGATTAAGGGTTACCGTCATAAGAGCATCACTTCTTATGTGGTAAGACAGGTTTACATAAGACATTGCATCTGATTTTTTATTCTGTAAAACGATGTTTTCAGTTTTATAATCGGTGACCGTTTTAAGTTGAGTTAAGCTATGCTTTATATCAACTAAGGTAATGTCATGCGTTTTTGAGTCACTCTGTATTTGAGTATAGGTATAATCAAATACATCGTTTTTTATGATACGCTGAAACGTCTCCTCAGTAATAGAATAAGTGTGACGGGTCCTGCTGCCAAACAAGGCAAAACCTCGTTTAATCCAGCCACCATTGTTGAGCTTGTCAAGCCTTTTACAAACGACACTTTTGGCTTTGTATCCAAAAACATCACGATTGATTTGCTGGACGGTTGCGACTCTATTTTCATAAAGATATTGAAAGATGGCAATATCTCTGGGTGTAACAATTTTATTGGCTTTAGCTATGGTCATTTTTTTCTCCTTCCTTCGATTTTTTATAGCCGCCATTGGCCTTTGAATGGACTACTTTTCTTGTAGACATATTTTCTTGTTGGTTTTTCCTATTGCCAAGTTCAAACTCGCCTTTGATTTGTTTAAGGCGATAATCAAACTCTTGTTCAGAGATAAATGGTGCCTGCAGCTCCAACTCTTTAGGACCACATTTCCAAATACCTCTCCCTGGAATGTTAGGGAGTTTATTAGCAGCATTGGTTCCAAGGACATTGCTAGACCCATGAAAGGTTTGCATTCTAAAGATCATGCGACCTTCAACGTTGTCTTGGATATGTGTATCAATGGTTTCTTTGGTTACTTTTTGAGTTGCCATAACCAAATGAATACCCGCAGCACGACCTAGCTTGGCTATTTCATTGACAAGATGCCGGGTAGAATCCGTTTGTGCTTTAACAGCGGCAGGGGCACTTTGCGGCTTAGCAAATAAGACACTGGCTTCATCAATACCGACAACAATGCGATCAAGTTCATCCCGTTCTGGAACGATAAACTTCTTACCGATTTTGGCAATGAGGTTAAAACGTGATTGCATTTCATCGTGTATTTTTTTGATGAGCTTACTGGCTTCTTGATTGTTTTTGGCAATGTGAACATTGGGCAAAATACCAAAGTCACTCATTTCAACACCATTTTTTAAATCGATTAAGTGGAGCTGAATGTTCTTTGAACTTTCCAACAAACCAAGCAAGGCTTGCCTAAAGAACATGGATTTACCACCACCAGTGGTTCCTGCTATGAGCATATGAGGAAGCTTAGTTATGTCCTGAGTAAAACTCCCTTCACGACATGCTCCCAATTTAAATGTATACTCAGAAGGTAAGATGATGTCTGAATAATTACACTTTTGCGGCATAGGCTTCTTGGATAAGTAGATATCTACATAGCCATGCTTATGACTTTGCTGTATATCTTCTACGGCTACTTGCATGGCAGAAGCAAGCTGATCTTTTTTGCTTTCAAAGTCATTTAAGCTTAAGCCTGGAGCAAAGACATGCATCTTCGATTGCATGGAGTTGAGCTTGTGATAGCTTTTGACTTGTGCTTTAGCTCCTGAGCCATTCTTTAGGCTGAGTCTATCGAGCTTATTTTGAATGCTTTTTTGCTGCAGGACAAAGTGCCCACCAATGAAGAACAACATGATAACCATGTACACACTGAGCAGACCTAAATAGTAATAGATCCTGTGTGAATCAAAGATCATGTAGGCCCATGGATCTATAAACTTGCCTATAAACCCAGTCCAAGCAGTAAAGGTTAATAAATGTTGCTTACTCCCAGATAAAAAGTGAGCTAAACCAATACCTAAGGCTATAAAGGCATACGTTAGTATGTGATTGGCTGGAAAGTTTTTGATTCCTCTCCAGATTCCAGTAAAAATAATGTTGATGATGGTGCCTATGAAGATTAAAATCTCTCCCATAGAGTCAAAATCGTTTTTGTGTTTTTCCATAATGCTTCTCCTATCTTTTGGGTAAAAGCTCAATCCAAAGGACGGTGTCTTGTGGGACAATGACGTACTCTTTGTTTTGAGCAAATTCGTTTAAGTTTCTTTGGGTTTCAAGTTCAGCCATGCGATACACACTTTGCAGTGCTGCATTACCTAAGCTTGCTTTGATGGTGGCTTCACCAAATTGATTTAAGGCTTCACGCTGGGTTAAGACGTCGCTGGTGGTACCCACCATGGTAGTTCCAAGGGTGGATAAAAGACGTTTGCCATGTTGTCTTTTGCGTTTGCCTGCAATGCCCAGCTGCTTGTTTTTTAAATTAAGTGCCCGTATATTGACTTGATGAATACTGCCATCAGGTTTAATGGCTTTATCCATTTTAAGGTAGACCTGACTTCCAGAACCTGGATAAGAGAAACTGCCTAAGACAATGGTGCCTTGAGGGAAGTACTCTTTTTCCTTGTAGTGGATGCCAGAAGTCAAAAGCACTTCTACAGCTGAAGGCATTCTTGTATCAATTTGATGCATGAGTGTACCTTGCATACGGATACCTCTGGGTGGTATTTTATGGTGATTGGTGTTTTGAATCACCATGGGACCACCATAGTCATACAAACGCCTGCGCTTTGCTGGCTTTCTTTTACTTCGCCTTGGTCTTTGTCTAACAGGTTTAGGTGAAATCCCCATTATATTTTCTTCAGAAACAACCGCTGCAACTGTATCTTCTGGAACAGATTCAATCAGCATGACATTGCTTTGACGAATCACTTTGTTTTTGGACTTTCTAAAGTAGATAGAGACCAAAGACACCACAAGCATCAATGAGCATAATCCAATGCCAAAATTTCTGACATGGATCACCGTCTTTGCGCCATCTTCTTTGGTTAACCAAGCCTTGAACCCTTTTTTACTAACAGTACTACTGTTCATAAAAACCTCCCTGGAATGATGATGGATGTGTTTAAATGTTTGTATTGAATGACAAGCGTAAAGCTTTTCCTGTCTTTAAGCTTTAGCCTTAATCGACCAGAAACTACCTGATGTTTGCTCAAGCGTTCTTTGTTGATATCTAGTTTATGCTTAACTTTAAAGACACGGTTAAAGAGTCTAAACCTAGCTTTAATATGCTTAGACTTAAGCTTTTTGCTTTTTAGGTTTTTGACTTTAAAGTTGATTCTGTGGACCTTTGAGTTGGGATCAAAGGCGATAGAATCAATTTTAAAGATCAAACGTTTGCCTAAATACAGATGCCGATTAAACTTTTTGGTGTGTGCTTTACGTGTTTTTTTAGACTTGGATGCATTGATATAAACCAAGTCATCAAAGTTTAGCCCGTCACGTTCAACCCTTAAAATAAAGCTTAAGGTACCCGTATCATTGTACACAAAGAGATTGCTCTTGCCTTCATTCTTGGGGCGAATGATCAAGTCATTACCCAGAAACTGCGTCTCAAAATGTGCTGGATTGCCCAGAACAATATGAGATGGCGCTTGAGTAAAGCGCAAGATGGTCGCTTTGCCTACTTTAAGATAAATAGGTTTTAGCGTATGCTGAGAAGCCTGCAGATGTCGTATGACATCTGCTTGACTGTTTGTTATGTTAATTAAAAATAGACCCGCCAATAGATAGCGAATCAATTCTCAAACTCGATTAATGAATTAACATACAAACCCATGGGATTAAAAGACGTTTTACGGCCTTTAATAATCCCAAGCTTAATTTGAACTGGGACAATGATGGGGATATCATTGATACGTAAGATCCGATCAAAGATGGCAAAAGAATCAGTATTGGTTAAAATCGGTTTGATTCTTGTGACATACTGCTCAATGGATTCGCCCGGTTTGTTCTTGGCCTTTTTGTTTCCTAAAAGATCTGAAAGACCTTTTAAAAAAGTCTTGGTGGCATAGGGCTTAAGCGCATAGGTGATCTTTTTTGGATCAAACTCTTTCCAAGTGTAGCGCTGTTCAACAAACTTCTCAATAAAGTCTTTGACGTCTTCATTGGTCAGCTTCATACTTGAGAGTTCTTTGACTTTTTTATCTGCGCGATCATACGCCAAAAAAGGTTTGTTGATCTGCATGTAAAGAAGTCCAGACAATGCAATTGTAATAACAATCAGTCCTATGCTTAAAAACTTAAACAGCTCTAAGCTTTTTACTGTGCTTGTCCATTGCTTGACGGCTGGATCAATGTAAGAAGAGGATTTGTCTTCTTTATAATCCAGATTTTCAATTTTTGTTTCATCTTTGATGAAGTGTTCTTCATCATGATGGTTTATAAGGTCATCGCGAAGTCTGATATCAGACTTTGTCGTGACTTGATCGGAGTCAAAAGAAGATGTTTCTTTTGTGACTCCTTGGTTAAGATTATTGATACCCGCCGTTTGTTTTGTATTGTTCATGGTGGTTTCCTTAGTGTTACTTCTCCTGTTGTTTATTGTTAAAACTACGATTAGCCCTATGCTGACCGTAGTGTTTTTGCTGAGCTTTTGGCTCATCAAACTTTGTGTTATCTTTATTGGAAGACATAAAGCTTTGTTTAAACTTATGTCCGGCACTGATGACGGGCATGGCTGATACGCCAGTTGCTACTGATTGCAATCCACTGCTGATCAGTGAGTTGGTAGCAATGGGTACAAAAATCATGCTGAAGCCAATACATAAGTTAACTAAAGCTGTGGTAAAAAAGTTATCCCAACTTTGTACTTCTGGACTGACAGCAAACTTTAACAGCATGACTCCTAGAATGCTCCATAGCACTTTCCAAATGGTTACCTGAATCAAACCTTTAAACAGACTTGCTGTTATGAACGATGTGTAGCGTGACACATACATCAGAATCATCAAAGGTGACACCACATACAATATGCTCCAGACAAATTGGATGAGAATGTTGGTAATGAAGATGCCAATATAGGCTATGAGATAAGACACCAAGTTAATCACAAAGATTAGAGCTTCTCTAAACTGTAACCACTTAGGGGACGTTTCTTCATAGTTCTTTTGAATCTCATCCAATAGATCAGTCAATTGTCCAATGCCATTGATGTGCTCAGTTAAGCCATCACCCACCATAGCAATGATCCCCATGATCTGTTCAAAAGACAGCAGTATGATAATTGATATCACGGTTCTTTTAAGGATATTCATTGGATTGGGGGTATGCTCATCCACATTTAAGAATTCTAGAATGATCAAAAACAGCACAAAAGGAACCAGCATCATCCAATAAGCGGACACCAAATGACCTCTAATTTCACCACAGACCTCTGGTAAAAAGCCAAACATTACTCAAACTCCGGCAGTTTAAAGCCATCACTGAACATGGATTTAGACTTTTTAAGATCGTCGCCTACAGTGTTAAAGTGATTGACTGAGTCTTTGCTGTACTTGTTATCCAAAGCCAGCTTCTCACTTTGCAGTTTAAGCATCTGACCATTGACTTTAAGCAATTGATTTAAGGTATGCAGAATTTGGGCATTGGTTTGAGCATTAGCACGCAAAGCACCTTTAGGGCTCAAAGCATTGGCAGATTCTGTAATCTTGATGGCATTGTCTTCTTGCTCTTTGGCGTACTTAGAGATGTTCACGTTCATCTTTAAGCTCTCAGCAATGCTTTTATCATGCAGTTCTTGAATTGCAGACTCAGCACTGTCTGGGATATCTCCATACAGTTCTTTGATCGTGCTTAGAGCAATGCCCATACTTTGCAGTTCTTTTAAAACTGCTTCATCTTCAATAGGTAAAGCGCTTTGAATATGATTAAGTCTATCCAAACCACTGTTGACCTGCTCAAGAATATGTCTTTGTGCTCTGCCTTCACGCAAGACACTGCGTAGTTGATTGTAACGTTTTTTACTTTCAACTACGATCTTTATAAGATGTGGAATAGCCGCAGCACTACCAAATATGGCATAAGCATTGGTGCTTATGCATATGATTAAAATAAACCCGCCAAGTTTAAGTGATCTCACTTTTTCTCCTTTTGGTTATTATTAAAGTCTTCAGAAACAATATGCTCTAAAACTTCGAGCAATGTTTTCTCTGGAAACTGTTGTTGAACAGTATGAATGATTTGTTTATCTTTGGGATCAGTGGTGCAGATCCAATAGGCCAGTTGGTCAGAAGACAATCGCAATACAGATCTTCCAGTATCTTGCATATAAAACAGTTCACTGAATTTCCCTTTTTGCATGGTCAAAAACTTTACAGCATCTACCTCAGTACTACTGAGCTGCAGCTTATCTTTAAAGTCTTCCCAGTCAATGCCTCTTTGTTTTAGGATAAAGGTAGATGTTGTGTTAGGGAAAATAGAATTGGCCATGGCGGTATTGCTTAGAAAGTCTTTGTAGTTTTGACTGATGGCCCAAATGCCGGCGTTGAACTTTCTAAAGGTCCTGTATGCTTCTAAAGTAAAAGCCAAACCACTGGGTGTTTCAAACAATTTCCAAGCTTCATCTATAATCAATAAGTACGGCCTATCCAGCTCACGTGATGCTTCAGATTGAATGAAGTCAGTAAACAGCAGTAAGAATACATTTTGCAGATCTTCATAAGCATCCAAGCCCTTAATCTCAATGGTGACTAAGTCTTTATCAATGTTGACATTGCTTTGACCATCCAGCATTTTCCCGTACATAGTATCCCCGGTCCAAGTGTATAAAATCTGGGCATAGGCATGCATGTTTGGGTTTTCACTGTTAGTTAACTGTTCTTTAAAATCTGATAGTGTTGGTGTTTGATCAACACCAATGTCATCATAAGTTTTAAAAATCAGTTCTTCTAACTGTGCTTTATCTCTTTTGGGTAAGATATGTTGATGTTTATCGACTAAGATATTTTCCAAAACAGCTAGGATCAGCTTGATCTTGTTGGCACTGGGAACTGTTTGACCTTTGGGTAGATCAAACATATTCAGACAAATATCTGAATCAGTGGTTAGGTTGATAAACTCACCACCCAAGACTTCAATCAGTTTTTGTGAAGAGGCACCATTATCTATCCAAATGATCTTTGGCGTTGGCTTTTGTCCATAGAACTGAAGCATTAGTTGTGAGATAGTAAAGCTTTTACCAGATCCTGAACCGCCAAAAACCAAGCCATTCCAGTTGGGTAAGCTTGAGTCAAATGGATTAAGACTAAAGGGTATGTTGTCTTGATTGCTTAATAAACATACGGGTTCGTTATTGCCTTGCCATGCGCTAAACACAGGGAACATATGTGCAGCATTGCTGCTTTTTACTTTCTTGCTTCTAAAAGTATTGCAGACACCAGGTATGTTAACCATAAACGCATCAAGTCCAGCATAGGTTTCAATCACCCCTTGCGCTTGATTCATATGGGTAAATGCTTTTAAAACTTCATCACATTTTAAATCAAGATCTTGATCGGTGTATCCCCAGACAATCACGTTCATAGAACAATTCACTAACTTTTCTGTACCTTCTAATAAATCTTTGGATAAAGACTCAATCTGATTGAGTTTGTTTTCAGACTCTAAGTCTCTAACACCATTAGAACCGTTGGCCATAGAATGGGCTAAACGCCTATGCACTGCCATCTTTTCCATTTCTTTTTTCTGTGTGGGTATTTCAATGGTATGAGAGATCCAGCAGTGAAAGGGCAGTTTTAAAATACTCTGCACCATCGAAGCAGTACTCACACCTTCAGGTAAAGTGTGTAGACTAATGGTTCTAAACTTGAGTCTACCTAGTTCGATATTTTCTTTGCTGACATGCAGATCGGTAAGGGTTAACTGAGAGACAAAGTCACCCGCTGCATTGTATTGAGCTCTTTGTACTTTATCTAACCTGTCTAAATTTAAATGCTCATAAAGCAGGTCAAACCATTCATTGATTTTAAGTTTGATCGGCTTAAAATTACAATGCTGCAGTGAAGACTCTATCTGCTTGACGTGCCGTTCAAAAGCATAATAGTGTTGATCAAAGTCCGCTTGAGAGAGTTGTATAAACTTCTTAGTGCTTTGTAAGACATTGCCTTTTGAAAGTTTATGCGCTTGTGACCGAACAAAAACATAAAGCTCTGGTTGAAAGAACAGTTTGTCTGTGTTCTTTTTATTTAAAAAGTTAAAGCGATGCTGAGCGATACTTTTATAGCTACTATTACTTTCACTTGATAGAGCTTTATGCTTATTGATGATTGGATCAACATTGGAGGTTAGCCTGTAGAAAAACTGCAGACTCAACCCTTCATGTGCACTATTAATCATGTTTTTTATGTGTAACAGTGTATTGTTGATACTCTCTGGAGTAGATAAATTAATATCGATACCCTGGAGTTGAAAAGCCTTCCCTAATGAGCCGTCTTCATAGACCATACAGTTTCTAAATGGACGCCAAAAGGGCAGTTGATCGCTTAAGCTTTGATACGCTGGAAGCTGCCGCTTATCAGCAGCCTCCATGTTTGTTTTATTTTGTAATAACATGTTTGTTCCTTTGGTGAATGTGTTTAGATTGTTGAGCAGCACTAAAAAACCCTGATTGGCTTTGATAGCGCAGATAATGCTTTAAAAAGTCATCAGGTTTATTGCGCTTGCCAAGAATCAGCAACAAGGCTAAAACAGCAGGCACAATAAACACCATGATGAGATTTAAAGGTGTTTGCCCAAAAATAAGATTGTTGATTGAGGCAATCAATAGAACCAAGAGGAGATCTTGGGCATTAAAGCCCAAGATCTTAAATTGGCTATCAAGATGCCGATGAATCTCGCTTTGTTCAAGATACGACATCACAATTACCCCGCAGCACTCTGAATGAATGCTATGATTTGTGGAGCCATGAAACCAATGGCACTGCATGCTAAAACAGCATAGATTTTACCTTTTGCTTCACCACTCCCTGTGACAGATAAGAGCACAGCATAAATCAATCCCAATACACTCATTAGGGGTAAAACCACGCTAATGAGCTGATTGGTGAGATTGTTCATTCTGCTTTCAAATCCACCAAAGGCCCAGGCTATCTCTGGGATAGCCATAGAAAAAATTAATATAAACCCGCCAAGTACTACACGACTCACTTTACCTTTCTTAGGACTAGGTCATGTTTGTACGGTGGGATTTCTATCTTGATGCTACCAGTAGTAGTCTCATAACCTTCACCCAAAGTTTTACGTGATTTGGTTTCATTGTCATCAATGGTCTCCAAGCGATACTTGGTATCAGCACTATGAAACTCCACAGCTCTGACGTAGTATCTGCGAGAAGGGGAGAACACATCAATTTTTAGTCTGTATTCATCATAGCCTTCTTCATGAAAGCCTACACCTGCTGGATATTTTCTATCCTGATCACGCCACTCTAGTTGAAACACACGAGACTTGTCTCGCTGATTTTTATTGTTGTTATAATTATTCATTTGTTATTTTCCTTTTTGTTAAATTTTAAAAATTGCTTTGTTTTTCTTACAAAGTTTAAATTGTTAATAAACCCGCCTTCAAGCCCAAGGGCTTAGGTCTGTTAAACCTTTTGTGATAGACACGCCTTAAGCTAGCCAATGCTTGCTTATACAGAGCCTCAATCTTTTTCACTGAGATGCCGCTTGTTGAAGCAATCTCTTGTAAAGAATGTCCTCTGTAAAAATGAAGATGTGCTACCAAGAACTCAGACATCGGAAGATAGTGCATTTGCTGTGCAACAAATCTTCTTTCATGTTCACTGAATTCATCTTCAATAATCTCTAACCCGCCAATGTCTGTGTTAAGCACGACCAGGGATTAGGTTGAAATTTATAAAAACCCGCCAGTTGATGTTACTAATCATATTTTTCTCCTTTTTTATTTTACTTAAACCACCATGGTCTAAGTGACATGCAAATCTACAAAGCAGGATGCGTGCCAACTTTTAAAAAAGGATAAAAATAAAAAAAGCGTAGGATTTTGAGTCAACATTGACCGAAAAAAAATCGGTCGAGTTTGGAAGTCGAACGGTTTTTACAAAGATGAAAAAATAACAGCAAAATATAATGCGACGCGGCTGAGGCATTGATGTGACTTTGTCTTAGGCAACAGTGTCTCATTATGGTTATTTTTATATGTTTAAAGTCTGTTTTACTTTTTTAATATAGTTTTTAGATTTTTGTTCATTCATTTTGCTCTGGTTAAGAAGCTTCCATTTGATTGAAGGGTGCTCTTTGATTTTTGGAAAAGCATATAATTCCCAATTAGGTTGATTTTGAACAAAACTTAATAAGAATTGTTTGTCTTGATCTTTTAGAATATTTTTAATTAAGGCAAAAAACTTTTTTCTTATGGATAGCAATTCGTTCAGAGATACTTCGGTATTAGACATGCCAAGAAAGTTTTGGAGATATGCTTGCTCAATTTCAACTTCATTAGGCTCTAAAAGCTCATGTATAGGTCTATTCGATGACAGTAGGTGATAAATAAAGCTGTTTTTTATTTCTTCAGTAATTCCTTCGTTGTTTAATAAGATCATAATATCAAAAAGATCTCTTGGGTGTTGTCTATCTAGGGCAGCACAAAGCTTTCCGCCATATATGTCAGCTATATCAAGACATTGAATCGTGTTTTCAAGTTTGAATTGTTGTTTAGCATCTATGCATAATTCTTTTTGGCTAACTTTGTATACTGATCCCCTTAAAATATAATTGGGTTCAATTTTGATGAATATGTTTTGGTCATAGACGGTTAGTTTAGTTTCTTTGTTTTGATGTGTTGGAGTTGAGAGAGTGACTTTTAATTTTTGATATTTTTCTATATCAGTCTTGATGGTATCTAGAGCTTTATGGATCTTAGTATAAGTTTCTTTTCTATCTACTACGGGTAAAAAACAAAGATCAATATCAACAGAAAATCTAGGCATGTTTCTGTAGTATAGATTAATTGCTGTTCCACCTTTTAAAGCAAAGAATGAGTGCTTAAAAACATAAGGAATGACCTTAAGCAACAATTCAACTTGTTGTTGATATGGATTATTATTCAAAATGGATTTTCCGGATATTGTTTAGGTACTGTAATATTATACTTCTTATCAAGCATACCATTTTTTACAATTACATAACGACTAGTGCCTAGATGTATTTTTTTTAAATTGAGCTTTTTATAGTAGGGATGGTTCAGCTGTTCAGAAAGGTATAGAAAGGTTCGTTTTACTTTTATTGAAGAACAGTTTTCCAGTAATTTTTGTAATACGTCTGGTCTTAATGAATGAAGCATTTCAAGATAATGTGTAACGTCTTCAAATGAATACCTTAAATCGCTTGCATATATATACTCTAATATTGCTTGTTCTCTTGATGCTATGATTAGATCAAAACCTGAATTTTGAGTTTTAAGCTCAAGCTTTTGACTTTTCAGTAAATTTGATTGAGTCCAAAAAAAGTTACAATTAAAATTCAATTTTTTGAACCACGTGGGGATAGTTTCTTTTGAGTATGTCCAAACAAACACACTTGGTTTTTTACCTAATACGCCATAATGAATTACTGAATTAAGTTCTAATGCTGATTTTGAGGCTACATGTATTTTTTTATTTAGTTCATGTTGAAGGAGACGTATACCAGCTTCCCAGTTTAATTTATCATTTGGCCTTTTATAGACTCCTGGTCCTATTTTATCAAAATAGCCTGAGGTATAGTATTTGTGAACCAATTGTTGACTGATACCGTGTTGTTTAAACCATTTCATAGAGTGGATATCTTCAGGGAGCCATTCTTGCAATATTTTAGTTAATTTTGTCATCTTATTCAACAACCTATAGTTGTGATATTAACATAAAAGTATAACTAAAGTCAAGTTAAATATAGCATATAATTTAACAACTATTAGTTGTGAAATGTATAGTTGTTTGTAACAATAGTGCATTATTTTAGCTATTAAAAGCGAATATTTAAGCTTTCTCTTTTATCTGATTTTGAATTTTTTCAAGCGCTTTAAAAATGATGTTAAGTCTCAAAGAAGATTTTTCAAGTCTATCTGTGATTTTTAAGAAAGCTCTTAACTCATCATCTGAGGCACATAGAGTTTCAAGGACATCATAGATATAGGCAATCTCTATACGAAGAGATACAGTTTCATCTAAGGCTTGTTGTAAAAAGTAGCGCTGATACTTTTTATTATCTAGTTCATTGTGTAGATGAATAATGTGAGTGTTCTTTTTATTCATAGCAGTAATTTAATTACTCTGAAACCAGACTATCAAAACTAGAAGTTTCTTTTGTAAAAGCTGCATGCTTGGCTTTGTGTTTGCTCATGTCTATACCCAAAAGCGAATAAATGGATCTAATGACTGCTGAATAGTTTTGAGAAAATAAAGCAGCTTCGTTTTTATTTAAATTGGGCTTATAAAACATAACAAAGTGAAAACGGTCCTGGTTTAGAATGACTTTAACCAAACCGTTGGTTTTTGAATGATTAAGGTAACTTTCACTGTTTTGATTGTTTTCTAAATCTTCTTGAAACTGTTTTGAATCTATAATTTCTCTAAAGTCGAAGTTTGCATTGATAATGTATTGTTTTACTCTTGGTAATTTGCCTTTGGCCATAGCGGTTAAGATATGTTCAGCAAGCATAATGCATTGTCCATCGGGGTGATTGTTTAAGAAGTTAAGGGCAGCATCCAAATCCTTTTTATAGATTCTACTTTTTTGTTTCATAGATAAGCCTCATTTAAGGGTTTTTAACACCATTAGCAGTATTTTAAGATTATTATAGCATAAATAGAAGTATTATAAACTAAAAATAGCACTTATATAGCTATTTATTATGTTGAAAAAGCCTGTTAGTTTAACTTTTATAAACTTAGACAGGTTTTAAATGAAGAAAAACAACATCGATCAACAAGCAAAAGCTTTATTAGAAGAAATCATGGCTCAATGTAAACAAGAGCGTAAAAAGCACTCTCAAATTAAAAGCAAAGATGTTGCTAAAAAGCTAGGTATGACAGCAAACTATGTCAGTTCAATAGAGAGTTTGAGATCTACACCTGCATTGTTAACGTTCTTAAAATATCTGATCATCAATGACTTTGACCTTTTGCCCTTAAAAAACCTGAGAATACGGCAAAAGTATGGTTCAAAAACACAGTTAAAGTCTGAAACTATGGATATCATGAGTAAGTTTGATGAAAGTCAAATGGCTTACATCTTTGAAATTGCTAAAGCCTTAAAAGACATAGGCTGAGTTTAGTTTAAAATAATTCAAAAATTCAGTATTATAACTTCTGAAAATAGAGTTTTATTTAAACTAAACCCAGTAAAAAGTTAAAGAGTTGAGAATAAGTGTCAAGTAACGCAAAGCACAATATGCCGCTTGCGGATAGTATGTAAAATATGGTAATGACACATCAAATGGTACATGCTTACATAGAAAATAACTTTAAAATTTTAGCGCAATTTGCGGTTTTAGCACTATTGATAATCCTTTTTCAATCATGTGGTCTAGGCCAAGATATTTTAAGTCAAACTGAATTTGTAGAAGATAGGGATGTTGCTTTAGAAATCATCAGTGGAAATGGACAAGTAGGTGTAATCAATCAAGCCTTGGCTTTTCCATTGGTTGTTAGAGCTATTGACGATGAAGCATTGCCCTCTGAAAATGAAAGAATTGAATTTACTGTTATCATGGGCAGTGCAAGTGTTACTTCAGTTTCCTATACTGATGCTAACGGTTTAGCAGAAGCAACTGTAAGTCTTGGGCCCAATACTGAGCAGGTTCAAATTAAAGCCTATTGGCCAAGAGGTGAAAGAGAAGCGATTTTTGATATAACAGCCAGTATTGCTATTTTACAAGTTGAGTCTGGACCTGGTTATAACGGCGCTCCTGACTGTGTTCGTGAAAACCAAGAATTTGGTGTTCCCTATGTTGTTGAGCTTATTGGACCCAATGATCAGCCTATAGCTAATACAGATGTGTTAGTGACCATAAGCAATGGCTCACTTGATCAATCAAGCTTTGAAAACAGTGTAACCTATACAACTGCAAGTAACGGAAAAATTACTTTTGATGTTGTTGCAGGTGCTACTGACCTTGATCAATACAAAAAAGAAGTTAGAGTAACTGCGGTTGTTCCCAGTATGTTGGATGTTCAACCAATTATTTTAGAGTTAGAAACAACACGAGATAAGTTTATCGAAGCAGTTTCTTCTGATGTTCAATATTCAGAGAGCCCTCATGATCAAACTCATGATTTTGCGTTTACTGTAAAAGTCTTAGGTGAGTGTGATGCGGTTTTAATTGATGAGCCAGTGCAGTTTGAACGTAGATGGAGTGCTCAAATTGCATCACCTTGTGACTATGATCAAACAGCCCCTTATCATCAAGATTGGTATGATCTTGGAGCAGCTGTAAGCAATGACCAAGGCTTTGCAACGTATACTAGAAACTTAGAAGTTCGCTATTGGGAAGAAAGCTTTATTTGGACCCGTCATAATGATGTTAGAGCCACGTTATTCAATACAATCAACGGCAACAGTAAACAGTTTGCAGCAAATCACTATCTTTGTCAGGACTAGACAATGGGTATTTCTGAGCAATATACAATCTTGGGCAAAGTCGCTCAAGGGGGCATGGCAGAAATATTTAAGGCTGAAAAACTTGGTTTAGACAATTGTAAAAAGACGGTTGCTATTAAGAAAATTATCAGACCTAAAGCAGATTCAGATGAATTTAAAACCATGTTTAGTGAAGAAGCCAAGATCATTAGCTTGCTCAATCACCCCAATATTGTGTCTTTCGATGAGTACTTTTTGTATGACAATGATCCTTGTATTGCTTTTGAATACATTGAAGGAATAGATTTAAATGAGCTTTTAAAAGAACATAGAAAAGTAAACAAAACACTTCCTTTGCAAGTCTATCTCCATGTTATAACTGAAATTCTTAAAGCCCTCGATTATGCTCATAAAAAACAACACAATAATGAGCCTCTGAGCATCATTCATAGAGATGTCAGTCCTCAGAATATTCTTTTGTCTTACGACGGTTTTGTTAAATTAGCAGACTTTGGTATTGCTTTAGGTGCTTTACCAAGGAATGAAACTCAGCTTGGTTTTATTAAGGGCAAAGACAATTACTTTTCTCCTGAGCAAGTAAACTTTGAAACCATAACACATAAAATAGACATTTATGCAGTTGGCGTCATGCTGCATGAGTATATTTATGGTTTTAGTCCATTTGTATTAAAAGGGATGACTCATAATGAAATTGCAAATCAAATTCGTGAATATAAGAAAGTTTCTAATGCAGATCCAATTATAGATGTACCCGATGAGTTAATAGAAATAATGAATAAGGCTATGGCTCGTAATTCTGATGATCGCTTTGAAGACGCTAAAAGCCTCAGATTAAGTTTGTTAAAGTTTTTGTCTTCAGAATGGAAAGAGGAGGGTGCAGATAAACTCAAAGACTATTTAAAAACATACAAAAAAGATGAGCAGCTTATGCCTTTTACTAAAGTACTGAATGTTGAAAGCGCGTTATCAACGATTTCAAAAAACAAAGAAACGAAGTTACAAAAAGTACTAGATGTATACGATGGAATTAATACTAGAGCCGAAAAAGTCTTAAATGCATTTATTATACTGCTTGTATTAATAATCAGTGTTCCTATTGCATATGGGCTATATCAATATAAGAACAAGCAAGTTGTTGTGAAACCGGCTGAGTTAGAAAATAAAGTGGAAAAAGAAAACTCACTGTCAGGCTTAAACTTAGTACTAGAAAACGCCGTTTTACCCTTTGAAGATGAGTTAAATAAACCTGAAATTTTAAAGAAAAAAACTTCTGTTAATTTTAATATAAATAAGAAAACAAAACCTAAGCAAAAAGCTCAATATGGCTTTTTAACTATCAATGCTCCAAATAATTCAGAAGCATATATCAATGGTGCGCCTGTAGATCTAAATAAAAAAAATATGAAATTAAAGTATGGCGAATATCTTGTTGCAATAAGATCTCCTGAAGGTTTACGCTATATTGAAAAAATAATGATTGGATCAGGTAAGGAGTATAGCGTTAATTGGAGCCCTGAATCGTGAGGCTAGCATCATTTTTTTCTGCTTTTCTATTTATGCTTATAGCGTCTGCATATAGTGCAGAGCAATCAGAATTTACAATTTTTAAAGCCAAGAGTTTTTTAGAAGAAAAAAACTATTTTAAAGCTATTAACGAATTAGAAAAGCCTTTAAATCAGATGAAAATCAATAATATAGATCAAATTGTAGAAGCTAATTTGATTATGGGTTTTTCTTATTGTGAGCTAGGTCAGTTTGACAAAATGGAGTCTTTTTTTAACTCTGCGTTAACGTATCAATATGTGGAAAATTTAGACAAGTTTGATGTTTCTAAGCAATGTAAAAGAAAGTTTAAACAAATTCAAAAATCTATTGCAAGCCCTACAAACAAACTAAACCTTAAACCGTATGAACCAAAAAAAGATATTAAACGCTACTTACCCTATGGCATCGGTCATTTTAAAAGAGGAAATAAGAAAAAAGGAAAGTTCTTTGCTATTTCTGAAGGCGCTTTAACGACTATAGCAATTACCTCAGCAATATTATTTGCCAGTGAAGATACTATTGGCGGAAGACATTATAACCCTGGAAAAGCAAAGAGATACCAAACAATTTTTTGGTCTGCAGTTGGAGCTAACATAGGGCTGGTTTCTATAGATTTATTTGGTTTAAAGTAAATACGATTTTAATTATTTTTGTTATATTAATATTAAGTGAGAGTGCGCTTATAGAGAAATCATAAATCCAAACAGAGCAAAAGCTTGTCAAAAAACATGTTGGAGTTCTTAGGGGTTGATTTTAGATGTGATTACTTTTGATTAAACCTCACTAAAAAATAAACCCTCCTGTTTTGTTTTTATTCAAAACTATGTGTGAGGTGACCATAAGATAGGTTTAAAAAATTTGTATAATGAAATATTTATGCTAGTGTTTTTTTGAGTTATGATTCATAATAGTGTTGTGAGATATATTATCTGTTTTTGCTTGTTATTAGGAACCAGTATTGAGTTTCTTAACATCTCCGATCATCTTGTTTCAAATGACTCAACTTCACAAATTAAAGCTGATAGTGGATCTAAAATAGAGACTCTTAAAGAGCATCAAGATTGTACTGACTGCGGATCTTCAGACCACTGTCGTCATCATTGTAATGGATTGCACTATGTGACTTTGACAAATCAAAGTTTAAATCTTTTAGATCAGACTAAAAGTCTTTCTTATTTTAACTCAAACTTAAAAATTCAAACTCCCTTTCTTAAATGTCCTGGGCAGCCGCCAAATATATACAACCAAATTATTTAACGATCTAATTTAATCAAGCTAATAGTTATCTGTATATAAACTAACAGCAATACAGTTAAATTAACGCATTGATATACATTTACAAAATATTGTTGATATTATTGTAAATAACATCACTAGAAAGGTTTGCCGTGATGAAAATATATATTTTGGTATTAAATTTTGTTTTTGCAAGCTTAGCTTATGGAAGTGAGCTATGCCAAATAAACAACGTAAATGAATTGCTGAGTCGTATTCAGGAGGTCCACCCCTTGATATTAGAAGCTAAACTTCAAACTCAAGTAAGTCAAAAATTAACTGATGTTTCAAAACAACGCCCCAATCCAAATTTAAATGCAGAGGCACTTTTTGGAAGTCCAAATTCTCAATTTGCAGCGGACACGTTTTTTTCTCTTCAACATACGATTGAATTGGGAGGGAAACGATCAGCTCGAATCAAATCAGCTGAAGCACAAATTGAGATGACGGAATTGCAAAAAAGAGAAGCTTTAGAGGCCGTTATGATTGACTCAGTTGTAAAGCTTTACCGGCTGAAACAGATACAAGAAATATCTAAATTATATTATGAAGCCACAAATGCATTTGACCGTATTCGGGAGCGTCTAAAAAAATTACCATCTCGTTCACCTGAACAACAAATAGAAATGGATACACTTGAATTGGCATCAAGTGCGTATGGTTTTGATATTATCCAAAAAGAATCTGAAAAAATTTATATTGAAAAACATTTAGCTTTTTTTAGTGAATGTCCTTCACTTGCAATTGACAGGGTTGTTCCGGCAGAAGTTTCATTGCCAAGTGATATTTATGCGTTCAAGGACATTCATAAATCTTTAAAGGTCTTAGATGCAAAACAAAAACTTAAAATTGCACACACACGGCTTGCGCAAGAGAACTCAAAAAAAACTCCAAATATAAATTTAGGTCCTGCTGTTGGCTATGGGAAGAGCATAGGATCAGAGGCAGTTTTGTTTGGAGCGGCACTAAGTATGCCGCTCCCTCTCTTGAATAAAAATAAAGGACGTCGAGCTTTTGAAGACGCAAATGTAAAAACTGCTGAACTTTCTTGGAGAAATATAGAACGTGAAGCAGCTATGGATTTGGATATTTGGAAGGAAAAATATCAACGCTTTTATAAAGCCCTTCAAACTTACAAAGGGCGTGAAACTATGGATGAGAAACACAAGCGAATTGAGTCGTTATTTCACAGAGGTGTAGTATCTACGGCACTGGTAATTGAAGCTCATCGACAACTGATTGATTTTAGTGAGGCTCAATTGTCATTTGAACTTGGAGCAATTGAGGCATTATGGAATATATATCGACTCACTGGAAATTTAGACAAAGGAAAACTGCAATGAGAAAAACGTTTTTTAAAATACATGCGTTTTCTTGGGCGATAGCAACCCTGATTGTGTGTTTGATATTTACGGCCGTGGTTAGTGCAGAAACTGAAAAACATCAACACTCTCACGAACAAGAGGCTGAAGTAAAGGAAGCAAAAGATCATGCAAAATATGAATCTCATGATCAAGATTCAGCACATGATGAGCATGGAGAAGAAGGGCATGAAGAAGGCAATCGTAAAGTGGGTGAAGGCAAAGCCGTCGTTGAAATTCATGATGAAAAAGGATTTCGTCTTTCTACACAGGCTTATGTTGCTTTAGGTATTGATCATCAAAAAGTAAATGGTTCCTTATTTAAAATTCCGAAATCAGCTTTGGTTCAAATCAAAAATACCACTGCTGTTTACCGATACCACGATCACTTCTTCAAATTGATCCCGGTCAATATTCAAAGTGAAGAGGAAAACCACTATATAGTGACGGCGGTTATCAAGGTAGGCGAACTCATTGTTACTCAAGGGGTAGAATTGTTACGTGTGGCTGATGTTTACGCGCAGGACACCTCAGACTACAGTCACGGGCATTAGGAAGGTACAAGTATGATTAATCGAATTATAAAATTTTCAGTACAAAACAGATTATTGGTTTTTATCGCGACAGGGGCTCTTGCTGTGTTTGGAGTTAAAGCTTTTCAAGCGCTCTCTATTGACGCGGTCCCCGACATTACCAATACGCAAGTTCAAATCAATACACCGGTTGATGGGCTTATCCCCGAAGAGATCGAACGTATGATTACCTTTCCGATTGAGTATGTCATGAATGGAATGCCAGGGGTGGAAACCGTTCGGTCGATTTCTCGTTACGGTATCTCTCAAGTGACGGTGGTGTTTGATGAGGGCTTTGATATTTACCGAGCCCGTCAATTGGTTTCTGAGCGTCTTCAAACCATTGAACTTCCTGAAAATGTCATGCCACAAATGGGACCTATCAGTACGGGCTTAGGGGAAATTGTTCACTACTCTGTGGAAGCCAAGCAGCCTTCTCAAGATCCTGAAGAGCGACTACAGGAACTTATGGAGTTAAGGTCTATCCAGGAGTGGCAGATTAAACCTAGACTCTTGACTACAAAAGGTGTGACAGAAGTTAATACGATCGGAGGCTTTGAGAAACAATTTTTTGTTCAACCCAATATTCCTAAAATGACTCAATATGGAATTCACTTCGACGACATAGAGCAATCCATCTCTCAAACAAATGTAAATGTAGGGGGGAGTTACATTCAACAAACCGGTGAACAATTGTTGGTACGTGGGATCGGCCTCCTTAAAGGTATAGAAGATATTGAGAATGTGGTTGTTAAACAGCTTTCAACCTTAAAAGTTATTCGAGTTAAAGATATTGCTACTGTTAAATTAGACAAAGAGATTCGAACCGGAGCGGCTACGGTCAATGGTGAAGAGTCCATTATCGGAACCACCTTCATGCTCTTAGGAGAAAATAGTAGAACCGTATCTATTCGTGTCGTAGAACAACTGGACGAAATTAAAAAAACACTCCCAAAGTGGGTTGAAATCAATGTTCTGTATGATCGATCAACGATGGTTAACTCTACCTTAGGTACCGTAGAACATAACCTTCTTTTAGGTGCTTCGCTCGTGATCATTATTCTCATGCTTTTGGTTGGAAACCTTCGTGCAGCTTTAATCACGGCCATTGTTATTCCATTATCTCTCTTGATTACATTTATTTTAATGAAATGGCGTGGGGTTTCCGGAAACCTTATGAGTTTAGGTGCTTTAGACTTTGGAATCATTGTTGATGGTGCTGTTATTGTGGTGGAGAATTGTGTCAGACGTATACATGCAAAGGGTCAAGAATTAAAAAGAGATTTATCACGTCAAGAAGTTAAACAAGAAGTCATTGATGCTTCGATTGAAATTCGACAAGCAGCAGGATTTGGCGAAATGATTGTGATCGTTGTATTTATTCCATTACTTGTTCTTACCGGCGTAGAGGGAAAAATGTTTGTTCCGATGGCTCAGACCTTTATTATGGCCTTGGCTTCGGCATTGTTTTTGTCCTTTACGTTAGTACCGGCATTAAGTGCGACGATCATGAGCGGAAAGGTTCGTGAAAACAAAACCATTTTGATGCGAGTTACAGAAAAACTATTTCAACCTGTTTTAAAGCAGGCACTCAGGTTTAAATACTTGGTGATGTCTATAGGTATAGCTTCTATTTTTGGTGGTGTGTTTTTGTTTTCCCAGATGGGGTCAGAGTTTATTCCCAAATTAGATGAAGGGGATTTCGCAGTTCAGTTTATTAGGCCTGCTAACATCAGTACACAAAACTCGGTTGACTTACAGCGAATTTCTGAGAAGGTTATAAAGTCATTTCCAGAAGTAAAAGATGTATTTGCGCGAACTGGTGCAGCCGAAGTTGCAACTGATCCGATGGGAGTAAATATCTCTGACAGTTATGTGATGCTCAATGAAAAAAACAAATGGAGTGGGTCGATTCAAAGCAAGAAAGAACTCATTGAGGCAGTTCGGAAAAAGCTCGAATTAACAGTTCCTGGGCAGACTCTTCTTATTTCACAACCTGTAGAACTACGCTTTAATGAACTGCTTGAAGGAACTCGGGCGGAAGTGTCTGCAAAAATCTATGGTGACGATCTTGATCTCTTGATTGACTATTCAAAGGATCTTGCCAATGTCCTCAGTCAAGTTCCAGGTGTTGGTGAAGCGGAGTCAGAGTCCAGTGGTAAGGCACCCATGCTTCAGTATTCACCGAAGCAGGAAGTGTTGAGTCAATTAGGCGTCAGTGATCGTCCGGTGTTGGACGTTATTGAAACAGCTTTGGGTGGGCGAGAGATAGGTAGTATTTATGAAGGTGTAAAACGTTATCCCATTATTGCTAGACTTTCTGGAGAAGAACGTAAGGATCTTAAAACTATCCGAACTCTTCCGGTGGGTATCTCCGAAGGGTATACCGTCCCAATTGAGAAAGTGGCTACGATTGATTATGTAGAAACCTTTTCTTCTGTTTCTAGAGAAAACTCTCAACGAAGAGTCGCAGTTTTAATTAATCCTGAAACCAGAGACATTGAGGGTTTTGTCAAAAAAGCACAGAAACTTGCCGATGAACAAATTAAATTACCTGAAGGATATTTCATTGAATGGGGAGGGAGTTTTAAAAATCTACAGACTGCAAAAGAACGGTTAAAGATTCTTATTCCTTTGGCCTTGTTAGCTATTCTGATGATGATCTACTTTGCTTTTCAGAATATAGGACAAGTTTTACTCATCTTTTTCTGTGCGCCTATGTCTTTGATTGGTGGTGTGCTAGCCCTGAAGTTTATGGGAATGCCGTTTAGTATCTCAGCAGGAGTTGGTTTTATTGCCTTATCAGGGATTAGTATTCTTAATGGTGTGGTGTTGGTAACATATTTCAATACACTTCGAGCTCAAGGTCTAAGTGTCGATGAAGTGGTTCATAAGGGAACAATGGTTCGTTTGCGACCTGTGCTTATGACAGCACTTATTGATATTTTTGGATTCTTGCCAATGATGTTGTCAACAGGCTTGGGAGCTGAAGTCCAAAGGCCTTTAGCTACGGTTGTAGTGGTTGGAATGTTCTTGGTAACCATACTAACATTGGTTGTGTTACCTTGTTTATACAGTGTGTTTAGCCGGTTTATGGTACAAAGGGGGATTTAAAATATGGCACACATTCATGATTATGAAATACAATCAAAAAAGCTTTACATTGCCATTGGGATCAATATTCTTCTGACCATAGCTCAAATTGTTGGGGGACTAATATCAGGAAGTTTATCTTTACTGGCAGATGCGCTTCACAACTTTAGTGATGCTGGAGCAATTTTGGTTGCTGTAATTGCACGAAAGATAGGACAAACACCGCCCAGTCCAACCATGACCTATGGGTATCAAAGGGCTGAAACATTGGGGACACTTATCAACAGTGTCTCACTTATTCTTGTTGGTTTCTACCTCATGTACGAATCCATCTCTCGCTATACAAGTCCTCAAACAATTGATGGATGGATAGTGATTTGGGTTGCTGGAATTGCTCTTGTAATTGACATAGCAACTGCACTTCTCACGCATTCAGCGGGTGCAAAATACAATATGAATATTCGCGCGGCCTTTATTCACAATATATCAGATGCACTTGCATCGGTGGTTGTGATTATTGCAGGTATTTTGATCATTTATTATCAATGGAACATAGTCGACCTGCTTGCAACCATTGGAATTTCTCTTTATGTCATCTTTCATGGAGGTGTACTCACGAAAAAGGCCATCCTGATTTTGATGCAGGCAACACCCGATGGTATTAATATAAACGAAATTAAGGACAGGTTAGAAAAAGTTGAAGGTGTTAAAAGAGTCTTTCATATTCATGTTTGGCAATTGGATGATCACAGAATTTGTTTTGAAGGGCACATAGAATTAGATGAAGCTAGCAATGTACGGAATGTAAAAAAGACTCTAAAAGAAATACTTCGAACTCAATTTCATATTGAGCACTCGACGATTGATGCAGAGATGATATAGAAATTAATGAAGTGTCAGATTGCGGATGTGAAATAGAAATCAAAGACCAAGAGCAAAGGGGAGTGTTGTATTGGCTTTTGGGCATAAATCTTACGATGTTTTTCTTTGAAATTGGTGTTGGGTGGTTTGCTCAATCCACGGCATTGATAGCAGACGCATTAGATATGTTTGCGGATGCCATTGTTTATAGTATTGCTTTGTACGCTGTAGGTAGATCATCTCAGCATAAAACAAAAGCCGCTCTTTTTAGCGGTTATTTTCAAAGCTTGCTAGGTTTTATGGTGATTGTGGATATTGTTCGAAGAATCGCCTTTGGAAGTGAACCCGAATCTCTATTTATGATGGGGATGGGAGCTATCGCCTTAGTGGCCAATGTTGTATGCCTTCTTTTGATTAAAAAACATAAAGATGGAGAAGTTCATATGCGCGCGAGTTGGATATTTTCAGCCAATGACGTTATTGCAAACATAGGTGTGATTCTTGGCGGCATACTTGTGTGGAAACTAGGTGTACGCTGGCCTGATCTTGCTATTGGCTTAATTATTGCCACTATTATTTTGAGAGGCGCACGTCACATCATCAAAGACGCAAAAAATTCTTGATCACGTATATAAAAAAATACAATTTTAGATGTTTAAAAAACAATCAAAAAATCAATTTAAAGCTGAAAGGCTCACTTGTGAATTTAAAAACTCAAGGCAAGAGTTGGATTGATAATAAATGAGAGAATTTAAAGATATCTATTTACAGCCGCTGTTGAGGTCAAAATAAAATTGTAACTATATAATTAGTAAATGCATAAAATTGAATTGACAATATACCTGTAGGGGGTATATAATTAAAAATACGATGCCTGGTAATGTACAGAAAAAAATCAAACAAGTTAATGAGACTTGTCATCCAGATCATACAAAGGATGTGATTCGCCTAAATCGAATCGAAGGGCAACTTGGCGGCATTCGTAAAATGATAGAGGAGCAAAGGTATTGTCCAGAAATACTTATGCAAACGCGTGCAGTAAAAGCGGCAATCAAATCACTTGAGGCCTCTATTTTAGAAAAACATTTAGAACATTGCGTTCTTAAAGCATTTAGTGCTAAAAATAAGAAAGCTAGAGAAGAAAAAATTAAGGAGCTTACGGAACTTTTTCGTAAAAACACTTAGATGAAATACGGATCAACATACTTGAAGATTATGAGCTTATTTATAGCTCTGTTTTTTGTATCACCACATCTTTGCTTGTGCTCAGTTAAAGACCTTGGGACGGCAGAAAAAAAAGAGAACAAACATCCCTCTAGCCATTGTCATGATCAAGCGGCTAATTCTGATGCATCAAATTCTAAAAAAAAGAATTGCTGTGGTGATGAAGGCCACATATGCGCAATAGATCTAGTTGTAGAATCTAAAGATGTTGTAAAGAGAATAACTCAAAGAGTGGTTGATCTTGCGCTTATCCCATTTATAAGTTCACAGCTTATAACACCTTCTTTTGTTTTGGCTCTTCCTCCAAATGCTTTTACAAAAGAATTCTATCTAAGGCCAAATCCTAGGCCGATCTATATTCAAAATCAAACCTTCTTGATCTGACTATCCTTTATTCTAATATTTAAAGTTGTTCCCATGCGTAAAAGTTTGGGTTTTGCAGTTATATTTTTTAAAGGTAGTAATTATGAAATATGTATTTCATGAAAGCATACTTGGTATGTCTTTAATGTTAATTATAGTTTTTTATGTAGGCTTTGCCCATGCAGAAAATACTCAAGAAGAAATAAATCATACAGTTAAAGTAAGTGTTCAAAGTGAGCAATTACAGGAATATATCGATACGGCCATTGCTAACAATGCCGGTCTTAAGGCAATATTCGAGTCTTATAAAGCGCAGAACTATAAATCTAAATACGTTGGTGCACTTCCTGATCCCAAACTATCGTATGCAAACTTTATTCAATCGGTTGAAACCCGGGTAGGGCCTCAAGAACATAAATTTGGAGTCTCTCAGTCTTTTCCTTGGTTTGGCACATTATCTCTTCAATCTAAGGTTGCACAAGATGATGCTCAGTTTTTGCTTTATCAATTTGAAGCAAAGCGACTTGAACTGATACGAAATGTGAAGGATATTTTTTACGATGCTTACTTTCTTGAACGTTCAATCAAAATATTGCATCAAAACATGGACCTCCTTGCTAATCTTGAGCGTGTTACTCGGTCGAGGTATCAATCTGGTATTGGCCAGTTTTCTGATGTGATTCGTTCACAAGTAGAGTTAGAGAAAGTGAAAGACCAATTGGTAAGCATAAAAGATTTAAAAAAACCTTTGATTGCACGATTTAATTCTGCCTTGAATGACTCAGGTCATACGATTTTAGAATGGCCTAATGCTATTCCATTGCCTCAAAGGTACATTGATATGAACAAAATGCGAGAACTTATGGAAATATCTAATCCACAACTCAAAGCGTTGGATAAAGTGACACAGAAAGAACAAAAGAAAATTAAATTAGCTAAGAAAGATGGGCTCCCTAATTTTAGTCTCGGGTTTGACTATATTATGACAGGAGAAGCGGCGAATGCTGTTACTGATAGTGGAAAAGATGCTATGGCGGTGATGGTTTCAATGGGCTTTCCCCTTTGGCGTGGTAAGTACACTAATCAGACCAAAGAGGCAAAATCAAAAGAAATATCAGCCCGCAATACACAAAAGGAAAAGTTAAATCAACTCACTGCTGATTTGTCTCAAGCCATTTATGAGTATTCAGAGGGGGTTCGAAAAGTTGAACTTTATCGAAATAACTTAGTTCCAAAAGGAAGGCAGTCTTTTGAGGCTACAAAAAGAGGGTATGAGGCGGGCAAAGCTTCGTTTAGTGATTTAATAGATTCGGAACGCTTGCTTCTTGAATTTCAACTTGCCAGCGAAGAAGCTCTAACTCGTGCAAGTAAAGCAGAGGCTTCAATTGATATGTTGATTGGAGATCAGTCCTTAAAAAATAAATCAAAGCCAGTTTCAACATCTATATTGTTAAAGGAGAACAAGTAATGAAAAATCCATTACATTTATTTCAAAAAATTTCACTAAAGTCCTTTTTAGAAAATGATCCGCGTAAAGTAGCTTTGATTAGTCTTCTTATTGGTGGCATATTGGGTGCTTTGTTATTTTCGCCAAAGTCTCAACATTCAATGGATATGAAAGAAAATTCTACATCACATCAAGGGCACAAGCACTCAGAAAGTATGGCTGAAAGAAAGATAGCAACTTGGACATGTTCCATGCACCCACAGATTCAAAAGGATAAACCTGGGCAATGCCCACTTTGCGGTATGGATCTTATTCCCATTGAGAACAATATGAGTGAACATTCTAAAGATACGGTTTTTGAAATGTCTGAAGCAGCTCAAAAATTGGCAGAAATTTCAACAACAAAAGTGGAACGTAAAATCGCAGAAGCTAAAATCAATCTAAATGGAACCATAAATTACGATGAAACTAAAGTAGAGTTTGTAACAGCTAGAGTTGGTGGAAGAATTGATCGAATGTTTGTTGACTATACTGGAGTCAATGTAAAGCGTGGTGATCATATGGTTTATTTGTATAGCCCAGAGCTCATTTCAGCTCAGGAAGAAATGATTCAAGCCATCAAGAATCAAGCTTCAATTGAAACAATAACGGCTACAAAAGAACGATTAAGATTATGGGGTTTAACGAGAAGACAAGTTGAACGCATAGCTAAACAAAAAAAAGCTACAGATCATACAACTATTACGTCACCAACGGCTGGTATTGTTATTAAAAAACATGTTTCTGAAGGTGCTTATGTAAAAACGGGAGATCGAATTTACACCATCGCTGACCTTTCTAAACTATGGGTTGAGATAGAAGCCTATGAATCAGATTTACGTTGGGTGCGATATGGTCAATACGTTGAATTTTCTACTGCTGCACACCCTGGAGAAAAATTTCATGGACAAGTGTCTTTTGTTGACCCTGTATTAAACCCAAAAACGCGAACAGTTAAACTTAGAGTTAATGTGAGTAATGAGGAAGGTAAACTAAAACCAGGCATGTTTGTGCGTGCATCTATAAAATCGAACATAGCAAGCGTGGGGCCTGTTGCTGATGCATCGATGAAAGGAAAGTGGATTTCTCCTATGCATCCAGAAATTATCAAAGATGGACCAGGAAAATGTGATGTATGTGGGATGGCACTCGTTCCCATAGAAACTTTGGGTTATATATCTGATCCAAAACAAGAAGATTTGCCTTTGGTGATTCCAGTTTCTGCTCCTCTTCTAACTGGAGAAAGAGCCATTGTATATGTTCGTGTTCCTAATGCTGATCGTCCGACATTTGAGGGAAGAGAAATTCATCTTGGAAGTCGAGCAGGAGATTATTACATTGTTAAACATGGACTGAGTGAAGGCGAAGAAGTTGTGACTAAAGGAAACTTTAAGATCGACAGTTCACTTCAAATTCAGGCCAAACCAAGCATGATGAATCCTGACGGTGGAAAGACTCCAAGTGAGCACAATCATTAAAATGAGGATCATAAAATGAATAACTCAAATCAAAATGACGCTATGTTAAACAAAACGATTGGATTTTTCTTAGAAAATAAACTCGTGGTGTTTTTGCTTGTGGCTTTCTTCTTAACTTGGGGAGCTATGGTGGCTCCATTTGATTGGGACATACCAGGGCTTCCTCGTAACCCTGTCCCAGTTGATGCCATTCCAGATATTGGTGAAAACCAACAAATTGTATTTACCAAGTGGATGGGGAGATCGCCACAAGATGTAGATGATCAAATTACGTATCCTTTAACTGTTTCACTTTTAGGCATTCCTGGAGTCAAAACCATTAGGAGCAACTCGTTTTTTGGATTCTCTAGTATCTATATTATTTTTAAAGAAGACGTTGATTTTTACTGGTCTCGTTCGAGGATTCTTGAAAAACTTTCTAGTCTTCCTGCGGATACACTTCCTGAAGGGGTGAAGCCAAGCTTGGGACCAGATGCCACCGCTTTGGGGCAAGTTTTTTGGTACACACTAGAAGGAAGAGATAAAGAGGGTAAACCAACTGGAGGATGGGATTTAGATGAACTGAGAACCCAACAAGATTGGTATGTTCGTTATGCACTTCAAGCAGTTGAAGGTGTTTCAGAAGTTGCTTCTGTAGGTGGTTTTATCAAAGAGTATCAAATTGATGTCGATCCTGATGCTATGCGCGCGAATAAAGTTACTTTGGATCATGTGTATCATGCGATTCGAAATTCAAATGTGGATGTGGGTGCCCGCACGATCGAAGTCAACAGCGCTGAATATGTTATTCGTGGTTTGGGTTTTATCAAAAACCTTAAAGATGTTGAACGTACGGTTGTCACCGTTCGAAATAATTCTCCTGTTTATGTACGAGATATTGCCCATGTTAGTTTTGGTCCAGCTTTACGTAGAGGAGCTTTAGACAAAGGCGGGGCAGAAGCTGTCGGCGGTGTGGTTGTGGCTCGTTATGGAGAAAACCCGTTGGCCACAATAAAACGCGTCAAAGAGCAAATTAAAAAAATTACACCCGGTCTACCCAGTAAAATATTAAATGATGGAACGCACTCTCAACTTTCTATTGTTCCATTTTATGATCGATCAGGACTTATTTATGAAACCTTAGGAACCTTAAATAAAGCATTGGCCGAAGAAATTTTAGTGACTATAATTGTGATTCTTCTCACAGTCCTTCATTTTAGAAGCTCTTTTCTTATTTCTGGATTGCTGCCTCTTTCGGTTTTGATGTGTTTTATCGCTATGAAACAATTCGGAGTAGATGCAAATGTTGTAGCTCTTTCTGGTATTGCAATTGCGATCGGAACCATGGTTGATATGGGTATTGTACTGAGTGAAAATATTCTTAAACATTTAAAAGATAAAAAGCCTGAAGAGTCTCAAACCGCTGTAATTTTTGAAGCAACTAGAGAGGTTGCAAGTGCCGTAATGACTGCTGTAGCAACAACAGTGGTAAGTTTTCTTCCAGTATTTGCGATGGAAGGTGCTGAAGGTAAACTTTTTAAACCCTTAGCATTTACCAAAACATTTGCTTTAATTGCATCTCTTGTTGTCGCTCTTTTTATTCTTCCAGCCATAGCAGACATTTTATTTCGTATAAAAAAACCAAAATTAGAAAAAGTGCAACATCGTTTTATAGCTTTAGGTCTTTTGCTTGGTGGAATTCTTTATACTGCTCTTTATCATGTATGGATTGGCGCTCTTCTTATTCTTTTTTCACTTTACCTTGGTTTCAAAGAGCGCTTACCAGTTACAATCATGAATAAAATTAAAGAGCCCTTAATTGCGATGGCTGTTCTATTGGTAGGCTTTATACTTACCAAAAATTGGCTTCCTTTAGGCAATCAAAAAGGATTTTTACCTAATTTACTCTTTGTGGCTTTAGTTACAACCTTAGTTCTCGGTAGTTTTTATTATTTTCAAAAACGTTATGAAGGTATTTTGGTATGGGCTTTGACGAATAAAAAAAAGTTTCTTTTGATTCCTGGTATAATTTTCGTGTTTGGTGGATGGGTATGGGCAAATTTAGGTAAAGAGTTTATGCCTCCATTAGACGAAGGCTCTTATTTATATATGCCTACCACTATGCCACATGCTTCTATTGGTGAAGCATTAGATGTGCTTCAAAAATTAGATCTTGCTATGGGGTCTATACCCGAAGTCGAAACAGCAGTTGGAAAATTAGGGCGTGCAGATACCCCTCTTGATCCAGCTCCAATTTCAATGTTTGAAATTGTAGTGAATTACAAACCTGAATATAAAGTAGATAAAAACGGGAAAAGATTACGCTTTAAATATGATCGAAAAAAAGATGATTTTGTTCGTTCATTCAAGGGTGAATTAATTCCAGACAGAAGAGGTAAGCCATATAGAAATTGGCGAAAACATATTAAGCATGCTGATGATATTTGGAAGGAGTTGACAAAAGTAGCCCAGATGCCTGGAACGACATCTGCGCCTAAACTTCAACCTATTGCAGCACGTATCATTATGTTGCAAAGTGGAATGCGAGCTCCGATGGGGTTAAAGATTAAAGGACCAGATTTAAAAACCATTGAGTCTTTTGGTTTACAAATTGAACAACTTTTAAAGGAAGTTCCTTCCATTGAAGCTGATTCAGTCATTGCAGATAGAATTGTAGGAAAACCATATTTAGAAATTAAAATTGATCGAGATGCTATAGCTCGTTACGGAATTTCAATAAGAAAAGTTCAGGATATTATTGAAATCGCTATTGGTGGTCGTCAAGTTACAACAACAGTGGAAGGGCGAGAGCGTTATCCGGTACGAGTCCGTTATCAAAGAGAACTTCGAGATGATATTGAGTCTCTTGAGGATATTTTGGTTCCGGCTTCTGATGGTACGCAAATCCCATTGATTCAATTATCAGAGATTCAATACGTTCGAGGGCCACAAGTAATTAAGAGCGAAGACACATTTCTTACGGGATACGTGCTATTTGATAAAAAACCACAAAAAGCCGAGGTTGACGTCGTTGAAGAAGCTTCAGCATTTTTAAACCAACAGATTAAAAGTGGTGCTTTGACTGTGCCTTCTGGTATTTCATTTGATTTTGCAGGAAACTATGAAAACCAATTGCGTTCTGAAAAGAAGCTACGTGTGGTGTTGCCACTGGCATTATTTATTATTTTTCTTATTCTTTATTTTCAGTTTAAGGCGGTATCGACAACACTTATTGTGTTTTCCGGGATTTTGCTAGCATGGTCAGGCGGTTTCATATTGATATGGCTTTATGGGCAGAACTGGTTTATGAATTTTGGATTCTTTGGAGTCAACCTTCATAATCTTTTTCAAATGGGTCCAATCAACCTTAGTGTGGCTGTTTGGGTTGGGTTTTTAGCTTTATTTGGAATTGCATCTGATGACGGCGTAATGATGGCGACATACCTTAAGCAAAGTTTTGAAAAGTCTAAGCCACAGTCTATAAATGAAATTCAAAAAGCAGTTGTGATTGGAGCAAAGAAAAGAATACGCCCATGTATGATGACGACGGCTACCACAGTGTTAGCTTTAGTTCCAGTGTTAACGAGTTCAGGTAGAGGTTCCGATATTATGCTTCCTATGGCGATACCTTCTGTAGGAGGAATGTTAGTTGCTGTAATCACAACTCTATTGGTTCCAGTTTTATTCAGCAGCATACAAGAAAGGAAGTTATTGAAATGAAACTGAGATTAGCAGTGATTGCAATAGGTTTTGTTTTACTATGTGAGTGGGTAAATGCGCATGAGCCAGCTCTTCATAAAAACAAAGAAACTTTAAATTTTAATAATAAAAAATCTTTAAAGGTAGATCAAAATGGTTTTGAAATCATTTCTAATGAACCAACAAAAAAACAGCTTGATAAAATAAACGCTTTATATCAGAAAAAAGTATACAAAATTTTCAAAAAAAAATGTCTAGATTGTCATGGTAGTTCTAACTCAAAGCCATGGTATGCCCAAATTCCTGGCCCAAAAAAACTAATCAACAATGATATTAAAGAAGCTAAGAAGCATATGGATATGAGCAAGGGTTTTCCTTTTAAAGGACATGGAGCACCTGTTGATGACCTTGATGCTATTGAAAGAGTTTTAAAAGAGGATTCCATGCCACCATTTCGTTATAAGCTAGTGCACTGGTGGTCTGGAGTAACAGCAAAAGAAAAGTCTACAATTCATCAGTGGATTGAAGAAAGTAAAAAAATAATAAAAATAAAAAAAGGAAAGTAAAATGAAAAAAAAATTAAGCGTAATTGTTTTGGCAATTTTAGTATCAGCTTGTGATAATAACCAGCCTGTTCAAGAAGGGCACAAACATGAAAAAAAAATGTCTAATAAAAATATAGAACAAAAAAAAGTTAATTCAGAAAATATTCCTGAAGAGCTGAATGGCCTTTTAAAAATAAATGAAGACTTACATGCAGCATACTTTAACTATGATCAAGATGCGATAAAAAAACATATTGTTTCTATTACATCATACGTTAAAGAAATAAAAAATAGTGAACTTCAAAAAAAACTTTCAGTAGCCACTCAAAGCTTTGAAGGTTTGAGTGAAGAAAGTTCAAGGGAAATATTTAACGAAAAGTATCATCTTTTTAATATTCAATTGATAGAAGTTTTAGATCAATATCGTCCAAGTGAAACATATAGCAGATATCACTGTCCAATGGTGAAGAAGGATTGGATACAAAACACAGTTAAAGACAACAATAAAACCAAAAACCCATATGCACCAGAAATGAAAAGCTGTGGAGTAAGAAAGTCTTAAAATTTAAGATGGAGAGTATATTTTTTAAAAAATAGATTGAATATAACTTAGGTTAGTTCGGCTAGATATTTGATTATATTATTTAATACCCATCTAGCTGAACTATCAATTAATAGAACTGTAGTCTTTTTAAAAAAGCTAGAGAGATAAAATGTTAAGATATTTTAAACCTAAAAACTATTAAAAGGAGAAGAAAATGAATTCTTATACACGATTTTTTAGCATGATTTTTACATCTACATTGGTCATGTTAGTACTTATGTATTTAAATACATATTCAATAGATCATGTGTTCTTTAGCGAAACCCGATTATACATGACCATCTATATGGGAGCTGCAATGGCAATTATTATGCTTTTATTTATGCTTCATATGTACGAAAATAAAAGCAAGAATATTACTATTTTACTGGTTTCGTTTACGTTTTTTATCGCTGGATTTTTTTTGGTTCGCTCCCAAGCAACGATTGAAGATAAGTCATGGATGAAAGCAATGATTCCTCACCATTCAATTGCTGTACTAACCAGTGAACGTGCTGGTATTGAAGACCTTAGAGTGAAAAAATTAGCAAATCAAATTATAGAAGCACAGCGTAGAGAAATCAAAGAGATGAAGTGGTTAATTCAGGATATAAAGAAAAATGGTATTGCAAAAAATCAAGTAGAGGCAAACAACAGGCCCATTCCACAATTTAAAGGAGATTTATAATGGAAAAAACTGCACAGCTTTACCGTATGGTGATGGAAAAACATATTTGTCCATTTGGCATAAAAGCTAAATATTTGCTTGAGAAAAATGGATATACGGTTGAGGATCATCACTTAAAAACTCGAGAGGAAACAGATCGATTTAAAGATAAACATAGTGTTGAGACAACACCACAAGCTTTTATAAATGGTGAGAGGATTGGTGGCTATACAGACCTTCTAAAATATTTTGGCAAAGCTAAAAATGAAACTGCTAATAAAAAAACCTATAAGCCTATTATCGCTGTATTTTCTGTTACATCTCTTTTAGCAATTTCTTTGGTATATTTCAGCTCAGGTAAGTTTCAGCTAGTACGATCTTTGGAGTTATTTATTGCTTTGAGCATGTGTGTGCTGGCAATTTTAAAATTAAGAGATCTGGAGTCTTTTACAAATCAATTTCTTGGCTATGACTTGTTGGCTAAGCGGTGGGTTCCTTATGCATATATTTATCCTTTTGCTGAAGCTGGATCAGGTATTTTAATGGCTGGAAAACAATTAACATTTATTTCAGCTCCAGTAGCAATGTTTATAGGTTTGATTGGAGGCATATCAGTTTTTTATGCCGTTTATATTCAAAAACGAGATTTGAAATGCGCTTGTGTGGGAGGAAATAGCAATGTACCTTTAGGGTTCATTTCTCTAACTGAGAATATTATGATGGTGAGTATGGCAATATGGATGATCATTAATGTAAAAGTCAGTTAAAATATTTAGAACAAAAAAATAAGGAACTTAATGATGAAATACAAATACTCAAGAAGACAATTTATTTCAGATTTTGCAATAAAAGGAACCTTCGTAGCTGCTATGTCATGGGGATTTAATCTTCTTTTGTGGGCGAAATCAAGCTTAGAAAAAGAAATTCATAAAAAAAGCATGACCTGAAAATTGTTAAAACGAAAATATCTATTGGGAACAAGGCTGGAAAAGCAACCAAATGAAAAATAGTGTCAAATATACTTCACTGTTGTTAGCACTTGCAGTTATAGTCTTTTTCTATAGCGCACCTAAAATTAGAAATTTTGTTCACAATAAAAATGCCTATAGACCACTGTTCAAAACTTCCTCAGGAAACGGGAAAAAAGTTCTGTTTTTACATGGACTATCTGGAACTCACGCCTATTGGGTGCCGCTCAAAAATTCTTTGGATAAAAGTAGGTACCACACCGTAGCGCTAGATTTACTAGGTTTTGGACAGTCTCCATGGCCAGATGTTGAATATTCGATGGATGATCATATTAATGCGATTCTTTCTTCCCTTGATCCAGGAGAATTTACTATCGTCGCACATTCTTTAGGTACGTTAATCGCACTTGAGCTTAAGCATAGATATCCTGAACGATTTAAAAAGTTAGTTTTGCTAGCACCTCTCGAAATAAAAGATAGAGATGTTTTAAAGAAGATTCTGAAAAAGCGAAATATGATTGAATCTGTTATGGCGTTAGATAGATTTTGGGCACCTTTAGTCTGTCATATACATGAAGCGCTAGGGCCACTTTCTTTTTATATGCTTAGACCTTTCATTCCAAAATATCTTCCCGATAATATTGTAGAAGGTGCTAGACTTCATCGTTGGGAATCTTATAATGGGTCATTGGAGAATATTGTTTTAAATAAACAGAGCAGCAACTATTTAAATAATGATTTTGAAGGTATTGATATTTATATGGGAGTATCAGATCCCTATAGTAAACCCCTTACTTCTACTTTAGATCAGACTAGTTATAGACTTTTAATCGGAGGGCATAATTTTATCTGGGAAAATTCAGATAATGTAAAATTTATTTTAAGCCATAGTTTTGGAAGATAGTTATTTATAAATAAAGCTAACGATAGTTGGGAATTGTAATTACAATTACGTTAAAATATCTTGTCTTGATATAGCCATATTTTAGCGATGATTCTACATTCATTTCCAACTGTTTGCATTAGACTAAGGGAAAGAAATGGGAAAGAAGAATCATGACAAGAGATGATTTGCGATGTAATACGATGTTATCAAAGTGTGATTAAGTTATTGTTATTGTTGAATTTAGCAATGATTTTAATATCTTAGAAAAAGGGCAATTTCGCCCAGTCGTCCCGACCATTCTATCTCTTAAGTTTAGCAAAAAATTCATATTTATAAGTAGATCTATAGAGTATTGCTGGATTTGAACCAAGGTTCACCATTGTTTGAGCCACCTGCGGTGGCATGGCAGTCGTCCCGACCATTCTTTTTGGATTCACAAAAAACAATAAGCTTTAGTCACAAAAACCGGAAATATTATGGTTTTGTTTGTTCTGAAATTTGGATCATTTGTATAGGCAAAGGTTTTGAGGCATCTAGATGAACATCTCTTTGTGGGAAAGCTATGGTGATTTTATGTTTTGTAAACAATTGATTGATTTCAAACCTCAAGCTGCTTTCAATCTGCCGTCTTTGTAGTAGGTTATCCACCTCAACCCAAAAAATCACTTCAAATAATAAGGCGTTATCACCAAAAGACTCAAACAATACGGTTGGAACGGGTTTTTTAAGAATTTGGGAGTTTTGTTCACAAGCAAAGTTCAACTGTTTAAAAACATTCTCAACATTACTGCCATAAGCAACCCCCACCAACACAGAGGTTCTCACTTTTCTATCTCTATAATTCCAGTTCAATACTTTTTTTTCAAGCAACCAACTGTTGGGCATAATTGCATGCGTATTATCTGGTTTAAGCAGTCGAGTGCTGCGTGAGCCTATATGCTCTACTAAACCCAAAGTACTGTCTATTTCAATAAAATCACCAACTTTAACGGGGCGTTCAAAGAGGACAATAAGGCCACTGATAAAATTGTTAATAATGCTTTGACTTCCAAAACCAACTCCTAAAGCAATGGCACCACCAAGAAAAGTAAATATGGTAAGCGGTATATTTGCAAAATGCAGCGCCAAAAGTGAAAATAAAACAATAAAAATATAATTGCTTATCACTCTAACCGTTGCAGAGGTTGCAATATCTAGCCTAAACTTTTTAAAAAAATGGCGTTCTAAAATTTTACTGATCAATTTGGAAAAAATTAAGCCAGTAATAAGAACAAAAACTGCGATAACAATATTGCTTACAGAGATACTTCTTCCAGAAAAAGTAACCAAGGGAAAATTCCAAATAGCGATAAACTTTTCTATATAGTCAGATTCAAAAACAGAATTTACAAAGGCATTCATAAAGTATATCCCTATGCAAAATTAACCATTTGGTAAAGAAAATATATTGGGATTTGTCAATGAAAATAGTTTATAAGGTATCCATGTTAGAAGTCTTACAAGATGAGTTTTATCTGAAATTATTGGTCACTTTAGGAGTGATTGTTTTAACCATTCTTTTAAAGTTTATGGGTAAAAAGGTAATCAACAATTGGAACATTCCAAGTATAGAAATGCGATTAAAGTATAAAAACACTTTAAAAAGAGTTTTATCGACCATTTTATTTTTTGGGATTTTTATCATTTGGGGAGCTTCAATTAAAGGTTTTGCTGTCTCTATAGCGGCATTTGCGGCAGCATTGGTTTTGGCTACCAAAGAACTATTGCTTTGTGTTCTGGGTAGCATCTTAAAATCATCTAACCAGGCTTTTACCTTTGGTGATAGAATTCAAATTGGGACAATTAGAGGTGTGGTGATAAGACAAAGTCTTTTAGGAACAACCTTGATGGAGATTGGTCCAGGCGATACCGTTCATCATCTCTCTGGGAAAAAAATTTTTATTCCCAATAGTCAACTTTTAACCCAAGTTGTTAAAAACGAAAGTTTGGGCAGCGAGTATATTTTTCATTCATTTCAAATTGTATTAAAACTTGATGAGAAATGGAAAATACATGAAAAAAATTTGTTAAAGGCATGTTTAACTGAATATGAAGTGTTTGAGGCAAAGGCAAAAAAAGCAATTGCAGCTTTAGCTAAAGAAAAAGGAATTTATAAGCCCTCTACAGAACCTAAAATTGCAATTGATCTTTCTGAAGTGGAAAAAGTGAAATTTACAGTAAGAATAGCTTGTCCAGAGGGAGAAGCTAATTTTTTAGAACAAAAAATTATCAGAATATTTTTAGAATCAATATGAAAAAAAGTAATTTAAGTATTATTGGTTGGAGAGAATGGATAGCCTTACCAGACTTAAAGGTCAGAAAAATTAAAGCCAAAATTGATTCTGGAGCAAGAACGTCAAGTTTACATGCGCATAAACTAAAAGTATTAAAAAAGAACAATGAAGAGTATGCCCAGTTTTATATTTATCCTCAGCAAGATTCCTCTAAAGAAAAAGTTTTATGTGAAGAAAAAATTCTAGAGTATAGAAAAATAAAAAGTTCAAATGGTATAACTGAAAAACGCCCAATTATTCAAACCTATATCAAAATAAATGAAAAGCTTTGGTTGGTTGATTTATCATTAAGCAATAGAGATGAAATGGGTTTTAGAATATTATTAGGAAGAACAAGTATATCTAAAAAATTTTTAATTGATGTGTCAAAATCTTTTTTGATGATGAAAGAAACATGAAGTTATGAAGCTAGCAATTTTATCTAGAAACGCTAAGTTATACAGTACGCAAAGACTTAAACAAGCTGCCTTAGGTAGAGGCCATAAAGTTAAGGTCTTAGATACCAATAAACTTGCCATTGACCTAGAAATGGGTGCTCCTGAATTATTCTATAAACTAAAACGTCTTGCGGATTATGATGCTGTTTTACCAAGAGTGGGTGCATCTATGACCTATTTTGGTACGGCTGTGGTTAGGCAGTTTCAACAAATGAATGTTTTTTGTGCTAATACCGCAGATAGTATTTTAAACTCACGAGATAAACTTAAAAGCTTTCAAATTTTAAGTCGGCACAATATTGGTATTCCAAAAACCAATTTTGTTAAACAAAAAAATGATGTTTTACCGGCAATTGATAGAGTTGGTGGAGCTCCCGTTATTATTAAACTTATTGAAGGAACGCAAGGAATTGGGGTTCTTCTAGCTGATAAAGTTGAGGTTGCAGCCTCTATTATAGAACTTTTACAAAGCCAAAAACAAAACATTTTAATTCAAAAATTTGTTAAAGAAAGTAGAGGAAAAGACATAAGAGCGATTGTTGTGGGGGATCAGGTGGTTGCATCTATGCGTAGAGTGGCACAAGGCCAAGAATTTAGAAGTAATGTGCATAGAGGCGGAAAAACAGAAAAAATAGAGTTAGATGATGAGTATAAAAAAACAGCGGTTAGAGCCGCTCAAATTATGGGTTTAAGAGTAGCAGGGGTGGATATGCTAGAAAGTAAAAATGGCCCGCAGATTATGGAAATCAACTCTTCTCCTGGCTTAGAAGGCATAGAAGTGTGTACAGGCTTAGATGTTGCTGGCTCAATCATTGATTACATTGCTGCTCAGGTTGATTTTCCTGAAATTGATATTAGACAAAGGCTGACAGTCAGTAGTGGTTATGGTGTGGCTGAACTATATATGCCCAAAGGCTCTGAATATTTGGGTAAAACAATTCAAGAAACAGGTTTAAGAGAAAGAGATATAAATGTATTAACACTCTATAGAGGGAAAAAAGTTATTCCAAATCCTAGAGCAGATCGGGTACTGGAAGCAGAAGATAGACTGCTATGTTTTGGAAAGCTAAAAGAAATGAAGGCCATGATTCCAGAAAAAGAAAGAAATCGTCGCAGACCTAAACTAAAACGATTACCACGAGAAGCAAAGGTATTTCAGTCAGATCAATAAATGATGAAGTTTGGAAAAATAAAAATTAATAAGGGTGAACGACGAAAAGTTTTTCTTGATGTTGGAGCATTGTATGATTACACAAATTTAAGTATTCCAATTGAAGTGATCCGTGGAGATAAAGAAGGCCCTGTTATGTTTGTTTCAGCAGCTATTCATGGCGATGAAATCAATGGAGTAGAGATTATAAAAAGACTTTTACATTTTTTGAAAAACAAAAAAATTAAAGGCACCTTAATTGTTGTCCCTGTGGTCAATGTATTTGGTTTTAACTTAAAATCACGTTATTTGCCTGATAGAAGAGATTTAAATAGAAGTTTCCCCGGTTCAAAAAAAGGCTCATTGGCTAAAAGGTTAGCCTATGTTTTTATGAAGCAGGTTGTAGAAAAATGTACGCATGGTATTGATTTTCACACGGGTAGTGTACACCGATCAAACTTACCACAGATTAGAGCTTGCCTTGATCATGAAGAAACCAAAAAGCTGGCTTTGTTATTTAAAGCTCCAGTGGTTATAAACTCAAACCTTAGAGATGGATCTTTAAGAGATGCAGCAAGAAAAAAGAATATCTGTATGTTGCTTTTTGAAGGCGGCCAAGCCTTAAGATTTGAAGAAGATGTAATTAAAGTAGGTTTAAAAGGTTGTATTTCAGTGATGAGAGCAATTGGAATGCTTCCAAAACTTAAAAAAACAATATTAACTAAAAAAAACAAAGATGCATTCATTGCTAAAGGTAGCTTTTGGGTTAGAGCCGGACGAAGCGGCTCTTTTAGAGCCATGAAAAAGTTAGGAGATACCGTATCACCAGGAGAAACTTTAGCTATTGTTTCAGATACTTTTGGTGAGAATGAGTTTGAAATTAAAATAGATGAGTCTGGAATTATTATTGGTATCAGTGATTTGCCGCTTGTTAATCGAGGGGATGCAATGTTTCACGTTGCAACATTTAAAAATACAAAAAGGGTTAGAAAAGCTATAGATCGTATTGATGAAATAAATTAATTTGGTAGAGTCTAAAAATTATTGTAAAAATAACATTTGAAGCTGAATAAGTTTATGCTTTTGTCTTTATGCTAAAAAGGCTTTGTAAATCACTACAAAGCCTTTTTAAAGAATATCTTAAAACTAACTTATAAAGAAGTTTTAAAGTCTGGTGAAGGTTTAAAACCTACAGTTTTGCTAGCAGGAATGCTGATAGCTTCACCTGTTTGAGGGTTTCTACCTTTTCTAGCTTTTCTTGATCTAACTGTAAAAGTACCAAAACCTGGGTAAGTAAATCTTTTATCTTTTTTAATGCCTTTTGAAAGCACTGTAAAAATAGCGTCAGATACTTCATTGATAGCAGCTTTTGAAAGCTCTCTATGCTTAACTTCTTTTGTTACTTTTTCAACTAATTCAGCTTTTGTCATTCTTTTCTCCTTGAAAAGTTAGGTTAATAATAACTATAGTCTTTGTTACCGTTAACTAATATGTACGTCAATAAAAATGTTTTGCAAGAAGGCTAAAAATATAGGTTTGCGATTGATATATTTTTATTTGTCAATGTTTTTATGGTTTAAGAAATGATAAAAATAATAGTTGCGTAAAACAAGCTTAACGTAGTTGCGGGTTTCTTTGTAAGGGATCATTTCAATAAATAGATCTTCATCCAAGCTATTCCAGCGGCTACGCCAAGTTTTTAAAGGGTTTGCGCCCGCATTATAATTTGACGCGATGTAGATCAAGTTGTCATCATAGTCTTGAATTAATTTTTGAAGGTATAATTTGCCTAGTTTTATGTTGGTTTCAGGTTCATATAAAAACTTTTCATCAAAAGATTTTTCTTGCTCAATCAATTTAAAAAATTGTTTTGCAGTGTTTGGCATGAGTTGCATTAAACCATAAGCCCCAGCAGGACTTTTTGCTTTTGGATTAAAAGCACTTTCTTGTTTTATAATGGCCAAAACAAGCTCATTGGATAAGTTTAAATTTTTAGCTGTGCTTGTTATTTGTTGACTGTATTGTTTGGGAAAAACACTAGAAATCAATCTTTTATCTATGGGACTAGGACTAGATTTACTGTGAATTGCTCTATAAGCTAAAATAACAGGTGTAGTATGATCTTGGTTGGCATGCCAAAGGTTGAGATAATTAATAAACTCTTTATCTAAATAGTCTAATGAAGATAGTTTTTCCAGTTCCCAAATCGCTAAATGTTTAAATCCGGCCAAGGTCCAAATATAAGCTGAATAAAGTTTTGATTGGGGAGAAATACTGTCTGAATAATTTGAACTTTGGAATAAATCTGGCCAAAGCTTTTCTTTTGCAGCATAAAAAGACAGTGGAGCTTCTTTTTGTAAAGCTTGTTTAAGTGAATCAACACGGTTTTTTTGATTAAACTTTTGTGCTAGTTTTAATTGCCAATACAGAGCTTGTCCTTTTTCATTGGCCGAGTCTGCCAAACTATAAAAAGTATTGAGATATCTACGAGATTTTTCTTCTTGGTTTAAAATATAACTGATTAAGCCAAGTTTAAAGATAGATCGTTTGTACAAGTCAGAAGAAGGATAAGTTGCAACAAACTGCATATATGCCTGTTTAGCTTGATCCCATTTTAATTGGTCTTCATTAATTCTTGCCATATAAAAGCTGGCTTTATGCGCATCTTTATGGAAAGCATTCAGCATGAGGGCTTTTTCAAAAGCCATTTGTGCATAAGAATATAATGTTTGGTTCCATAAAATGTGTCCTGTTTTATAAAATAACTCAAAGGGTAAAGGCGTTTGTTTACTGTAGTACAGTGTTAAAAAAGTGCTTTTAGCATTTTGTTTACAAGCAGTAAGAATTGCATTTAATGATTTTTGAGCACCTTGACTGTTTGGATACAAGCTTAAGAGTTTTAAATGGTGCTCAATATTTTTTTTGTTTGATCCAGGGGCAATTTGATTGAAGTAAATTATTGAGGCATCGTCTTCTTTTGATGAAACTTTTTCAGTTATGTTAATGGGTTTTTGTGTGAAGTTGTCTTTTTGCAAAAGTTTCTGTGCATGAGCGCGATGTTTTTTATTGGGTTGAGCTTGTATAAGCTTTTCTATGGTTTTTTGTTGTTCTTGATTAAGATCTAGGTTGCTGAGCAGATATGGGTGTTCAATACTGAGCTTATCTTTTTGCGTGAAGTAATGCAGATAGTTATGAAACATCAATTGTTTAAGATCATTGTGTATGTCTTGTTTTAGGCCAGGTAGTAAGGCCAAATTAAGATATTTAATGTATTGCAAGGCGCTATTATGCGACTTATTGAAGGATTTAAGGGTTTTTTGAGTTAATACAGGGCTATTTAAAAGTTCTTGGCAGTGCTGTAGATATATTTTAAACTTTAGGTAGGGTTTGATAGGAGCAAAAAAACCTTTATTGGATATTTTTTCTGTCCATTGCAAAGCCGTAGCATGATTTTTTTGTTCAAAAGCTGATTGAGCTTTAAATACGTACAAAGCCTGTTGTTCTTGAGTATTAAGGTGGGTAAAGTTTTTTTTGCTGATGGTTTCCTTAAATGAAGGCAAAAGTAGAAGATTTTTATCTAAAATATTTTGTGCCTGGATGCGGTAAAAACTCGTAAAGATAAAAAATATGTGTAAAATTAATAAGTAAGGGTATGCAAAACTAAAATGTTTAATCATCTCTAAGAAAGGTTACATAAAAAACAATGAAGTCACTACTAAAAATTGGTTCGGGAATAGTTATTTTGGTTGTTCTATTTTTTGCGCTGTTTTCTATTTTCTTGCCCGGTGAAAAAGGTAAGAAACAAGAAGCAGGCATTGAAGAAAAACAAACGTCAGAAAACAGTATTCAAAGTTTGAATGTATCGCAAACCGATGCAGGCGTTTTCTTAGAAATCGTGGGTGGAGAAGGTATGAACTATATGGCCAAGGCGCTGGATGAACGCACTTTGCTTGTAGAGTTTCCTCAGACACCACTGAATTTAGAGAGAAAAATGATTCCTTTGCCGCATCCTATGATAGAGCTTATTGAAGCTGAAGAAGCTGGTTCAGGTTCAAAAGTGAAAGTGACATTGACCGAGCCCTTTGAACACAATGCAGAAGTTGCAGGAAATATGTTGATGATTAGGTTTAATAAGCCTGGAGAATCAGGTTTGGCGCAAAACCTTGATGAACAAGCTCCAATAGAAGAGCCTATTGCGCAAGATCCTCCAAAACCTGTTGTCAGACAAAGTCAAAGACCAGCACCAGCGCCAAAAAGAAAAGCGGCGCCAGCACCTGCTCCGGCACCAGAGCCAGACGATTTAATTTCTGAGCTAGGTTTTGACGATGCTCCGCCAGCAGATACTGGAGATGATCTAGGATTTGGTGGTACAGAAGAGGATTTGGGTTTTGAGGATAGCCCAAGTGGAGATGTTCAACCCGATGATTTGGCTTTATCTGATGGTGGTTTTGGCAATGAACCAGGTTTTACAGATGAAGCAGCCTCTATTGATGATGCTTTTGCAGCCAATGAGCCAGCTGCACAACAACCTAACATTGATACTGGAGCTGCTTTAGCAAACCTGCCATCAATTACTAATATATCAGTTGATGGAAGTGGTCGAGTCAGCATTAATCACGAAGGCGGTAAAGTTGCAATTAAGCGGTTTTTGAGACGTCCAAATCAAGCCGTGGTTGAAATAAAAGATGTTTCCTTGAATAAGCTACAAGTTTCTCAAAGTGCTGGCGGCAATGTAACGGGTATTAAAACAGAACAGTTTGTTAATCCACAAGGCAGCAGTATTTCCAGAGTCTTCATATTATTAAGTCAAATGCCAGATTCTAGAGATAATATCATTGTCAGAAAAGGCAGAGGCTCCTTAGATGTTGAGATTCAAGGGCCTTAATAGCGTTCTTGATACTATTATGTTTTAGGAGGCAGAGTATTTTTTATGCTACTTAAGAAATAGTGACGGTGGATGTAATCGATATTAAGTTTTAATACAGAGCATCTAAAGCTAAAAAAGCCACAACAATATATGTTATGGCTTTTTTTATCTTTAGTAAGATCAAAGAACAGAGACTTCTTATAATATGCTATCAATCAAGTCATTCATTCGATCACAATTTTTGATGAGTTCAAGAGAGCTTGTTGATTTGTCGTCGAAGTTTAAAAATCTTGCCATAGAAGAATCTGTTAATGTCATTAAACTGGTATTTCTAAGCTTATTTAAGAATTTAACATAGACTCCATCTGTTATTTTTACATCTGGATAATTTTTACATTCCATGACAAAGGCAAAGATACCAACTTGAGCCATACTGTAAGCTATTTGTAGAGTACTGCTTTTAGCATCAGGTTTTTTATTGTAAAGGTCACAATAGTTTTCACCGTCATCCACGTAAGATTTGCTGCCATCATATGGATAACAAGGCGTTAAGCTATAAATATGGCTCCATGACCAGTCTAATTCACCGATATCCTTTAAGATAGGCAAGTAATAGGGTTTTAAATTGTTATTGATATGGTTAAATATAATGCTATCATCATAAAAACCATCAGAACCTTTAGAAGCAACATAATCTCTTATTAACTGTTGTTCATCTGCTGTCATTTCGTTGAATACAGCTTCTTCAAAAGCAGCATATTTTTCTTCAATTTGTTGTTTTTGCGATGCTGTTAATTGGTCTGTATAATAAACTTTTGAAGTGAACTCACCATCTTCAAAAGTAAAAAATTGGGAATTGGATAAGAAGCTTACGGTTTCTTCAACAATATTATTTAGACCTTTATCATTGATTTGACGCTGTATTTCAGCTTTAGCTTGTGACAAGCTTTGAGCAAAACTGAGTGTTGCGCCCGCCAAAATTAAACTTAATACTAATTTTTTAAACATGTGTTTCCTCCTAAATGGTTTTTATGTTTGCCCTAGAACTACTCATTTTTAGTTCTAGGGTAAAGTGAAAAAGTGAAGTGCGGCAATATGCCGTTTGACAATAAATCAAAATTAAATCTGAGCTACCAGGTCAGGTATAAAAAACGGGTCTACTTCAAAAACTGTATCGAGTAGATAATATAAATTATCATAATAAGGTTCAACGAACGCTAGATTTTCTGAAGGAGATACAATAGGGTTTTTTAAATCCACTGTAAACTTTGGAATTCTAAGCTTATTCGATAAGTTGTATCCTAATTTTCCGACGTATGCTTTAAAGTATTTTCCTATTAAACCAAGGTATATTGCGTAATTGATATAAGGATCAATAACGTGGCGTGCATTTGTTCCAAACTTTGAGAGTTTTCCTTTAAAACTCGCTAAGTTTTTATCAAATCGTATGGCATCTCCAGTAGCAAGTATTTTTTCTCTTAAGCCATCTTCAGAACAAAGGTCAATGTTAGTGCCTTGTGAAATAAGGGCATGAGAAAGGAGAGTGTTCATTTTCTCAAAACGTTTAAATAAGTCACTTTTAACATATTTAGGCTGCTGAGAAAGTATAATCAGTTCTTTTTCAATTTCAGTTATAATATTTATTTCTTTTTCTACCCCGTTTTCAATGATAGTCAAATTTGGGTTGATATCTAGAGCCTCAAGAGTTTGCAATGGCGTTTGAGCAAAGGCCATAGTAAAAAATAACATTGATGTTAATGATAGTAATTTTATTGTTTTAATAAGCATAGTTTCTCCATTTGTTTTAGAGTTAACAGCTATTAACATATTCAAATATTTAATATGAAGACTTTTCTGCCAGTGCGTCAATATGGCTCAACAGCATTGATTTTATTCAATTTTATAACAATCCAATTATTTCTGGCCATCGTATTAAAAAATAGGTATAGCTTGGCATTCTTCACTTGCCGAGGTGGCGGAACTGGTAGACGCGCTGGATTCAAAATCCAGTATTGGTGACAATGTGGGGGTTCGATTCCCCCCCTCGGTACCACGATATTTCCAGAGTTATTGCAATTATCATGTTTATAGCTG